>NZ_JBFUFQ010000018.1:0-54795 GCF_056403355.1 Rhizobacter sp. P2_H3
ATCGAGAGCAACGCCGTCTCGGTCTACATCCACCAGCTGCGCCGCAAGCTGGGCGCCGACTTCATCCAGAACATGCGCGGCGTCGGCTACTACGTCGGCACGCCCGGCACACCCCCGGCGGGCGGCGCTTGAAGTCGATCCGCCTGCGCCTGCTGCTGGCGCTGCTCGCGATGCTGATGGTGGCCGCCGCGGTGATGGGCGCGATCACCTACCGCAGCGTGCTCAGCGAGACCGAGGCGCTGTTCGACTACCAGCTGCGCCAGATGGCGCTGTCGCTGCGCGACCAGGGCGAGATCGCGACCGAGCAGATGAACGCGCTGGCCGACGAGCAGTTCGATTTCGTCGTGCAGATCTGGAGCGTCGACGGCCGCCGCATCTACGCGACGCGCGACCACCCCGACCTGCCGACCCGCGTGCTGCTCGGGCTCGCCACCGTGCAGGCCGGCGCCGACGGTGCGGGCCCGGCCTGGCGCACCTTCAGCGTGGCCACCGGCTCCCGCGTGATCCAGGTGGCGCAACCGGCGCAGATCCGCAAGCGGCTGGCGGCCGGCGCGGCGCTGCGCAGCGTCGCGCCGCTGCTGCTGCTGGCGCCGGTGATGGCGCTGGCGATGGGCTGGATCGCGGCGCTCACGCTGCGCCCGTTGCGCCGCGTCGCAGGGCAGCTGCGCGAACGCGGCGAGCAACTGCTGGAGCCCCTGCCGCAGCACGGCCTGCCGGACGAGGTGGCGCCGCTGGTCGGCGCGCTGAACGCGCTGCTGCAGCGCCTGGGCCATTCGCTCGACACGCAGCGCGCGTTCGTGTCCGACGCGGCGCACGAGCTGCGCTCGCCGCTGACGGCGCTGAAGCTGCAGCTGGAGCTGCTGAAGCGCGCGCCCGACGACGCGCAGCGCCAGCAGGCCATCGACGCACTGAGCCACGGCATCGACCGCTCGGCACGGCTGGTCGAGCAGCTGCTGACGCTCGCACGCACCGAGCCCGGCGCCGCGCCCGCCGCCACCGAGCGCGTGGACCTGGCCGAGGTGGTGCGCCAGGCGCTGGTCGACACCGCGGCGTTCGCGCTGTCGCGCGGCGCCGACTTCGAACTGTTCGCGGATGAACCGGTGTTCGTGCAGGGCGATCGCAACGCGCTGTCGGTGCTGGCGCGCAACCTCGCGGACAACGCGGTGCGCTACTCGCCGCCGGGCTCGCGCATCGAGCTGCACGTGGCGATCGAGGAGGGCGCCGCGATCCTGCAGGTCGACGACGCCGGCCCCGGCATTCCACCGGGCGACCGCGAGCGCGTGTTCGACCGCTTCTACCGCCGCGCCGAGCACGAGGAATCGGGCACCGGCCTCGGCCTTGCGATCGTGCGCGGCGTCGCGCAGCAGCACGGCGCGAGCGTCACGCTCGGCGACTCGCCGCTCGGCGGCCTGCGCGCCACGGTGCGCTTCGAGGCGGCTGCATGACCCGCCGCGGGTGGACCTGGAAGATCTGGTTGCTGGCCTGCCTCGCCGGCATGGCCTTCGCCGCGCAGGCCGAGCAGATGTCGCTGCGCGAGTACGGCCAGGCCGACGGGCTGGACAACCTGGCGGCACGTGCGCTGGCGCAGGACCGTGCCGGCTTCCTGTGGGTCGGTACCGAGAACGGCCTCTACCGCTTCGATGGCGAGCGCTTCGAGCGCATCGGGGCCGAGCAGGGATTGATCGAGGTCAACGCGCTCGCTGCCGATGCGGCCGGTCGCGTCTGGGTCGGCACCACTGACGGGCTGTTCGTGTTGCAGAAGGGCGCGTTGCGCCGCGTCGATCGCGAAGGGAGGCCGATCACCGTCTTCTTCCCGCAGGGTCTCGCGGCGGCCGGCGCGGACCGGCTGTGGGTGATCGACGGGGATGGTCGGCTGCTCGTGGTCAGCAGCCCCGATGACGGCGAGCACTGGCGGGTGAGTGACGGCCCGGCGACCGTGCAGGCGCCCCTGCGCCAGCTGGAGAGCGTGCTCGCGACCGGCGACGATGAGCTCTGGCTCGGCTGCGGCGAAGCGCTGTGCCGCCTGCATGCGGGGCAGCTGGAGGTCTGGGACGCCGGGCGCGGCGTGCCGCGCCAGCGCTGGTCGCGGCTGCTGCGCAGCCGCGAGGGCGCACTGTGGGCCCGCAGTTCGAGCGGCATCGTGCAGCTGCCGGCCGGTGCAGAGCGCTTCGTCGAGCGCGGCGATGCGCAGTTCGTCGAGGATCCGGTGGCGAACTATCCGCTGCTCGAGGACGCTCAGCAGCGCATCCTGACCGCGGTGCCGCAGGCCTTGCTGCGCTGGGATGGCCGCTCGTGGCAGCGTTTCGGCAACGACGCCGGGCTGCCGCTGGGTGGCAAGCTGCGCGCGATGCTGGCCGACCGCGAAGGCGGGGTCTGGCTGGGGCAGCTCGGCGCCGGCGTGCTGCAGTGGCGCGGTTACGGCCTGTGGGAGAACTGGTCGGTCGCAGACGGGCTGCCGCGCTCCACCGTATGGAGCATCCGGCGCAGCGCGGCACCGGGGGGGCAGCGCCTGCACGTCGCCACCGGCGGCGGGCTGGCTGTCTTCGACGCTGCGGCGCGCCGTTTCGTCGCGGCTGCGCCCGATACGCCGGCCACGCGCGAGGTGTCGAGTCTCGAACAGGACGGTGCCGGCGGGCTGTGGGCCGGCACCCGGGGCGGGAAACTGCTGCGCTTCAGCAACGCCGCGGGCCCCCAGCCGGCGTCGGTCGAAAGCCTCGATCAGGCGCCATCGATCTACCGCGTGCAGCGCGATCGCGACGCCGAGCTGTGGATCGCGTCCGACGAGGGCGTGTACCGCTGGCGCACGGAGGTGGCGGGCTCGAGGCCGCAGCTCGCCGACCCGATGGCCAAGGGGATGTTCGTCGACATGTGCCGGGCGCCGGACGGCACGCTGTGGTTCGCCGGCGAGCCGGGCATCGCACGCCTGGCGGGCGGACGCTGGCAGCCCGCACGCCTGCTCGAACCCGGCCGCGCCGGCAGGGAGTCGGCCATCGGCTGCCTGCGCGACGGCAGTGTCGTCGCGGCGAGCGCCGACCAGCGCCTGCGCCGCCTGGTGTCGCAGGGCGACGCGATCGTCGCCACCGACATCACGCCGCCGCTGTTGCGCGGGCGCAGCGTGCTTGAGCTGCTGGAGGACCGCCGGGGCTGGCTGTGGGCGAACACCGACGCCGGCGTGGGGGTGTGGAACGGCAGGGTGTGGCGCCTGCTCGATCAGCGCAACGGGCTGGTCTGGAACGACACCTCGAGCGGCGCCTTGTACGAGGACACCGACGGCACGATCTGGATCGGCACCAGCCGCGGCGCATCCCACCTGGTTGCGCCCGATGCACTGTTCGCGGACGGGACGCGGGACGCGACCATCCTGTCCGTGCGCAGCAATGGCGTGTCCCTGCCGACGGATCGAAGGCTGCGGCTGCCGTGGTCGCGCGGCGCGCTGGAGATCGGGCTGGCCGTGCCGGCCTACCGCGACCGCAACGGCCTGGCGCTGGAATACCGCCTCGCCGGCTTCGACGACCGATGGACCGTGGCGCCGCACACCGATGTGCGCCTGACCGGCCTGCCGGCTGGCAGCTACCGCTTCGAGGCCCGGGCCGCCGACCTGGAGCGCGGCTCGCGATCGGCCAGCGTGGCGCTGGACTTCGAGATCGAGCCGGCCTGGTGGGCCACACGCACGTTCTACGCCGCCTGCGCCGCGCTGGCGCTCGGGCTGGCCTGGGCCTGGTCATGGTGGCGCACGCGCGCGCTGGTGCGCGCCGAGCAGCGGCTGCAGGCCCTGGTGCGCGAACGCACGCGCGAGCTCGAGGCCTCGCAGGAGCAGCTGCGCGAGCAGGCCACGAAGGACGCGCTGACCGGCGCCTGGAACCGGCGCGCGATCCTGGAGATCCTCGAGCGCGAGGTCGGGCGCACGCGGCGCGAGCGCAGGTCCCTGACCCTGGTGCTGGCCGACATCGATCACTTCAAGCGCATCAACGACAGCCACGGCCACCCGGCAGGCGATGCCGTGCTGCGCGAGTTCGTCGCCCGCCTGGCGGGCGAGGTCCGCCCCTATGACGCCATCGGCCGCTACGGCGGCGAGGAGTTTCTGCTGATCCTGCCCGGGCTGGGCTCCGGGCCGACCGAGGACCGCGAACGCCTGGCGCGTATCCACGCTGCGGTCGCGGCGATGCCGATGCAGGCCGGCGAGACCGCCGTGGCGGTCACGTGCTCCTTCGGCGCGATCGGCCTGGAGCCTTCGTCGCGCCTCAGCATCGACGACATGATCGCGGCGGCCGATGCGGCGTTGTACCGTGCCAAGCACGGCGGACGCGATCGCATCGAGTACGCGCCGCCGGTGGCCGCCGCTACATGACGCGCCCGAACCACCACACCGACAGCGTCGCCGCCACCAGCACCAGCAGGGCCCCGAACGCCGCGAACAGGCTGCTGACCTCGGTCTCCTTCTTCTCGACCATCAGCCGCGAGCTGAGGCTCTGGTAGACCTTCTTCAGGTCGGTGGCGGTGCCGGCGTAGAAGTACTCGCCGCGCGTCAGGTTGGCGATGTTCTTCAGCGTCTCCTCGTCCAGGCGCACGCGCATCGACCAGCCCTCGAAGCCGATCGTCTCGCCTTCCTTGGTGCCGATGCCCACCGAATACACCTTCACGCCGCGGTCGGCCGCCATCTTCGCGGCGTCCAGCGGGTCGGGCCCGGTGGTGCGCTGGCCATCGGTCAGCAGGATCACCGCGGCCGAGGCGTACGAGCCCGGCGCGACCGGCACGAAATCCTGCTTCGGCTTGTCGTTCGGCCCGAGCGGCATGTTGCGCTGGCCGGTGATCTGCGACAGGTCGATGCCGGCCTCCGGAAAGATCGTCGCGAGCGACAGCACGATGCCGCTGCCGATCGCGGTGCCGCGCTGCAGCTGGAAGCGGTCGATCGCGGCCACCACGTCGTCGCGGCTCTGCGTCGGCGGCTGCACCACCGCGGCAGTGCCGGCGAACGACACCACGCCCACGCGCACGCTGCGCGGCAGGTCGATCAGGAAGGACTTGGCGGCCTCCTGCGCGGCCGTCAGGCGATCCGGCTGCACGTCGGTGGCGCGCATGCTGCCGGAGACATCCATCGCGAGGATGATGGTCTCCTGCTGCAGCGGCAGCGTCACCACCGCCATCGGCCGCGCGGTCGCGATCAGCAAGGCACCGAGCGCCACGAGCAGCAGGGCCGGCGGCACATGGCGGCGCCAGCCGGGGCCGCCGCCCTGGGCCTGCTTGACGATGGCCAGGCTCGCGAAGCGCAGCGTCGATTTCTTGCGCTTGTTCAGCAGCCACAGGTAGAGCAGCACCAGCAACGGCACCGCCAGCAGCGCCCACAGCAGGTGAGGCCAGACGAAGGTCATGCCGCGCTCCTCGATGCACCGACAAGAGGCCGCAGGTGCGCCGCCATCCCGCCGCCGTGCGAGGCCCGCGCGCGCTGCCGGCGCAGCTCGACGAAGCGCAGCAGCGCCTCGCCCAGGTCGTCGTCGGTGGTCAGCTCCAGCGTGTCGACGCCGGCGCGCGCGAAGGCGGCGTGCAGTTCGTCCTCGCGCGACTCGGCGATGCGCGCGAAGCGCTCGCGGAAGCCCGGGTCGTGGGTGTCGACCAGCAGCTGCTCGCCGGTCTCGGCATCCTGCAGCGTGACGAGGCCGAGGTCCGGCAGGTCGAGTTCCATCTCGTCGTACAGCCGCACCGCCAGCACCTCGTGGCGCTGCGCCAGGCGCGCCATCGCGTCGGCCCAGCCGGGTGCGCTGATGAAGTCGGAGACGACGAACACCATCGAACGCCGCGGGATCATCGTCGCCGCGCGCTGCAGCAGGTCGCCGAGCCGCGTCTCGCGCTGCGCTGCAGCCTGCGGCGCCGCATGCGCGCGCAGCCGCTGCAGCAGGTTCAGCACATGGCTGCGGCCGGTGCGCGGCGGCAGCACCGCATCGACCTGGCTGCCGTAGAACACCGCGCCGACGCGGTTGCCGTGCCGCGTCAGCAGGCGCGCCAGCACGGTGACGAACTCGGCCGACACGCTGCGCTTGCTGCGCTGCGCACCGAAATCGATGCTGCCGCTCAGGTCGAGCAGGAACCAGGCGCTCATCTCGCGGTCTTCGGTGAACTCGCGCACGTGCGGCACCTGCAGCCGCGCGGTGACGTTCCAGTCGATGTGGCGCACGTCGTCGTGGTGCTGGTACTCGCGCAGGTCGGCCAGGTCGAGCCCGGCGCCGCGCCACAGCGTGCGGTAGTCGCCCTGCAGCAGGCCGTCGAGGCGGCGCAGCACGGTCCACTCGAGCCGCTGCAGCACCGATTCGGCGCTGGGCGTCGCAGGCGATCTGGCGGACTCGTCCATCAGCGCCCCGCTTCTTCGGCCCGGTGCGCCATCGGCTTGTCGGGCTTGGGCACCTTCTGCACGATCTTGTGGACGACCTGGTCCGCGCTCAGCCCCTCGGCGAGCGCTTCGTAGCTCAGCACCAGGCGATGCCGCAGCACGTCGGGCACCAGGTCGAGCACGTCTTCGGGCAGCGCATAGCTGCGCCCGCGCAGCAGCGCCATCGCGCGCGCGCCCTCGATCAGGCCGATGGTGGCGCGCGGGCTGGCGCCGAAGCTGATGAACTTGGCGAGGTCCGGCAGGCCGTAGCGCGCCGGGTTGCGCGTCGCGCTGACCAGCCGCACCGCGTACTGCATCAGCGCCGGGTCGACGTACACGCTGCGGCAGCGGTGCTGCAGCTCGGCGAGCTGCTCGGTGCTCGCGACGGCGCTCACCTGCACCGGGTCGCCGGTGACGCGCTCGACGATCACGAACTCCTCTTCCTCGCTCGGGTAGCCGACCAGCACCTTCATCATGAAGCGGTCGACCTGCGCCTCGGGCAGCGGGTAGGTGCCCTCGGTCTCGATCGGGTTCTGCGTGGCCATCACGAGGAAGGGCGAGGGCACCTTGTGCGTCTCGCCGGCGATCGTCACCTGGCGTTCCTGCATCACCTCCAGCAGCGCGCTCTGCACCTTGGCCGGGGCGCGGTTGATCTCGTCGGCCAGCAGCAGGTTCGCGAACACCGGGCCGAGCGAGGTCGCGAACTCGCCGGTCTTCTGGTTGTAGATGCGTGTGCCGACCAGGTCGGCCGGCACCAGGTCGGGCGTGAACTGGATGCGCTTGAAGCTGCCGCGCAGCGTGGTCGCGAGCGTCTTGATGGTGATCGTCTTCGCGAGGCCCGGCACCCCCTCGACCAGCAGGTGGCCCTGGGCCAGCATCGCCACCATCACGCGCTCGAGGAACTTGTCCTGCCCGACCACGACGCGCTTGACTTCGTACAGCAGCCGCTCCATCAGCGTCGCGGTGTTCTGGCTGTCGGGCTGGTCCATGAAGTCTCCGGGTGAGGGTGGAAATCAGAACGGCGGCATGCCGGCCGCGTTGGCGGCGCTGTCGATCGGCACCGCGAAGCCGATGCCGATGAAGGTGCGGTGCTCGGTCGGGTTCAGGATCGCGGTGACGATGCCGACCACCGAGCCGTCCATCGTCACCAGCGGGCCGCCGGAGTTGCCGGGGTTGGCGGCGGCATCGAACTGGATCAGGTTGTTCAGCAGCCGCTGGCCCTGCGGCGAGCGGAAGTCGCGCTTCAGGCCGGAGATCACGCCGCCGGACACCGACGGGCCGATGCCGAACGGGTAGCCGACCGCGATCACCTGGTCGCCGGCCCGCAGGTCGGAGGCCGAGCGCATCGTCGCGGCCTGCAGGTCGTCGGGAATGCTCTTGGCACGCAGCACCGCCAGGTCGTGCTCCGGCTCGACGCCGACCACCGTCGCGTCCGACTCGAAGCCGTCGGCGAAGGTCACGCGCAACTTCTTCGACCCCTGCACCACGTGCAGGTTGGTCAGGATGGTGCCGTTGTCGATGATCACGACGCCGGAGCCGGTGGAGGTGGACAGGTGCGGCTCGCCGGGCTCGGGCGAGTCGGAGGCGGTCTGCTTCTTGCGGTCGCCCGGCACGGGCTTCGCGGCCTTCGGCAGCGGCCCCGGCTTGGCGCGCTTCGCATCGGGCGTGGCCTCGGCCTTCGCGCGGTCGGGCTCGTCGCCATCGGTGCCGACCACGCGCACGACCGACGGGGCGATGATCTCGTACGCCTTCGCGTAGGCGGACGGCAGCGGCTCCTTCTCAAGCGAGTGGCGCACGGCGGCGTCGATGTCGGCCTGGGTTAGCGCGCGGGCGGCCGGGTTGATCGCCTGCCAGCCGGCCACGCCGCCCAGCACCAGCACGGCGCCGGAAAAGCCCCACAGCAGGCGTTCATGGCGGCCGAACCAGCCGCGCCAGCGGGAGGGCGCCACGGCGGGTGTTGCCGCCGGCGATGCGTCCGCCGCGACCGGTGTCTCGGGCGCAACCGAGGATGCACCGGCGGGTGCCCGCCGAGAGCGGCTGTAGAGCGGAGCCTGTCTCATGCCTGCCTCCTGCGATGGCAGTCGGCACATTGAGAAACAAAACTGTGCCGAACGCTGACGATGGCGTCACCGTAACACGGAGTCGCCGGCCGTGCACGCCCCGAGGTACTGGTTGAGCTGGCGGGCAAGGCATCATCCGGGGGATGCGCTGGATCGACTCCCATTGCCACCTCGATGCCCCCGAATTCGACCCCGACCGCGAGGCGGTGGTCGAGCGGGCGCGGGCCGCCGGCGTCACGCAGCAGGTGCTGCCGGCGGTCGCGGTGGGCAATTTCGAGACGGTGAGGGCGCTGGCGCACCAGCATGGGTTGGCCTATGCGCTGGGCATCCACCCGCTGTGCGTCGACGCGGCCGGCGACGGCGACCTGGCGCTGCTGCGCCAGGCCCTGGCGCAGCACATCGGCGACCCCCGCCTGGTGGCGGTCGGCGAGATCGGGCTGGACCATTTCGTGCCGGGCCTCGACCAGGCGCGTGGTGAGCACTTCTTCGCTGAGCAGCTGAAGCTGGCGCGCGAGTTCGGCCTGCCGGTGATCGTGCATGTGCGGCGCTCGGCCGATTCGCTGCTGAAGCACCTGCGCCGCATCGAGGTGCGCGGCATCGCCCACGCCTTCAACGGCAGCGCGCAGCAGGCCGAGGTGTTCGTCGGGCTGGGCTTCAAGCTGGGTTTCGGCGGCGCGATGACCTTCGATCGCGCGCTGCAGATCCGCCGCCTGGCGCAGACGGTGCCGGCCGAGGCCCTGGTGCTGGAGACCGATGCCCCCGACATCCCGCCGCACTGGCTGTACCGCACGGCCGGGCAGCGCGCGGCGGGTGCCACCTCGCGCAACGAGCCGGCGGAGCTGCCGCGCATCGCCGAGGTGCTGGCCGGCCTGCGCGGCCTGTCGCTGCACGACTTGTCGCAACTGACACGCGCCAACACGCACGCCGCGCTGCCGCGCCTCGCGGCTCTGGCAGACTGGCCGGCCCGATGAAGCCAGCGCTCTCTTCCACCGCCACCCCCACCGTCGAGCCGCTGCTGCAGGGCCTGCCGCCGGTGATCGGCCCGCGCACGCGGCTGGTGGTGCTGGGCAGCTTTCCTGGCGTCGCCTCCTTGCAGGCCGGCCAGTACTACGCCCACCCGCGCAACCACTTCTGGCCGATCCTGTCGGCGCTGTGGGATGTCGACCTGCGGACCCTGCCTTACGCCCGGCGCATCGACGAAGTGCGCGAGCGCGGGCTGGGCATCTGGGACGTCTATGCCCATTGCCGCCGCGAGGGCAGCCTCGACAGCGCGATCGAGGATGCGCAGTACAACGACCTCGCCGGCCTGCAGCGGCTCGCGCCCGGCCTGCAGGGCATCGCCCACAATGGCGGCGAATCGGCCCGGGCGATGCGGTTCACCGCGACGCTCGGCGTGCCGGTGACGCGCCTGCCGTCGACCAGCCCGGCCAACGCCTCGTGGAGCTTCGAGCGCAAGCTGGCCGCCTGGCGCGCCGCCTTCGAATCCCACGGAATTGCCTGAACCATTGCCCTGATGCCTGCCCGCCCGACACCCGAACCCGAACTCGTCCCCGCTACCCTCTCCGAGGCCGACGGCGTGCGCTACCTGCACCTGGGCACGCCCTGGGTGCAGGGCGCGATGCGCGTGCGCAAGCCGAACGTGATCGAGCTCGACTACGTGCAGCGCATGATGGTCTGGCTGCTGCTGATCGAGCCCGAGGCGCTCGGCGAGGGCCATGCGGTGCAGCTCGGCCTGGGCGCCGCGGCCATCACGCGCTTCACGCAGCGCATGGGCATGCGCACCACGGCCGTCGAGCTGAACCCGACCGTCATCACCGCCTGCCGGCTGTGGTTCAAGCTGCCGGAAGACGACGACCGGCTGCAGGTGCTGAACCAGGACGCCGGCCTGTGGGTGGCCGACCCGAAGAATGCCGGCAGCGTGCAGGTGCTGTGCGTGGACCTGTACGACCACGAGGCCGCCAGCCCGGTGCTCGACGACGACGCGTTCTACCGCGCCTGCCACCGCGTGCTGGCCGATGGCGGCGTGATGACGGTCAACCTGTTCGGCCGCGATGCGAGCTACGAGCAGAGCGCGGCGCGCATCGCGGCCGCCTTCGGCGAGGCGGCCGTGTGGAGCATGCGGCCCACCCGCGAGGGCAACACCGTCGTGGTCGGCATGAAGGGGCGGGTACTTCCGTCCCGTGAAGTCCTGGCCGCGCGGGCCGACAACATCGAGAACCGCTTCGACCTGCCTGCGCGCAAGTGGCTGCGGATGATCAGAAACACGAACGGGGTGACCCCATGACCGCAGCGGCTTCGACGACGAAACACCCCAAGGCCGACAAGGGCGCCGCCGGGCACCCGCGCGGCCGCCTCGAGTGGCGACGCATGCTGCACTGGCTGCTCGAGGACGGCGTGATCGGCCGCGAGGACCATGACCGCACCGAGAAGCGCTTCGCGGCGGCCGAGAGCGTGCAGCATCCGCTGGTGCGGCTGGGCAGCGCGGGCCTGTCGAACCTGTCCGGCAAGCCGCTCGACACCGAGATGCTCACCGAATGGCTGGCCGGCCGCATCGGCATGCCGTACATGCGCATCGATCCGCTGAAGGTCGACGTGGGCCGCGTCGGCGACGTGATGTCGATCAGCTATGCCGAGCGCCGCCGCGCGCTGCCGCTGCTGTTCGGTGCACAGGACGTGACGGTGGCGACCAGCGAGCCGTTCGACATCGCCTGGGCGCCCGAGATCGAGGCCCACACGCGCAAGACGCTGCGGCTGGTGCTGGTCAACCCGATCGAGGTGGCGCGCTACACGACCGAGTTCTACACGCTGTCGCGCTCGGTGCGCGCGGCGGCCAAGAACGGCGAGAACTCGGCGGCCGCGAGCTTCGAGCAGTTGGTGGAGCTCGGGCGCAGCAACAAGCAGCTCGATGCCAACGACCAGGGCGTCGTGCAGGTGGTCGACTGGCTGTGGCAGTACGCCTTCGACCAGCGCGCGAGCGACATCCACCTGGAGCCGCGCCGCGAGCTGAGCCTGATCCGCTTCCGCATCGACGGCGTGATGCACACCGTCTACCAGCTGCCGCCCGGCGTGATGAACGCGATGATCGCGCGCGTGAAGCTGCTCGGCCGCATGGACGTGGTCGAGAAGCGGCGTCCGCTCGACGGCCGCATCAAGACGCGCAACCCGAACGGCGACGAGGTGGAGATGCGGCTGTCGACGCTGCCCACCGCGTTCGGCGAGAAGATGGTGATGCGGATCTTCGACCCGGACACGACCGTCAAGTCGCTCGATGCGCTCGGCTTCGGCAGCCACGACGCCCAGCGATGGGAGGGGCTCACCGCGCGGCCGCACGGCATCATCCTCGTGACCGGGCCGACCGGATCGGGCAAGACCACCACGCTGTACTCCACGCTGAAGCGGCTGGCCACCGACGAGGTCAACGTCTGCACGATCGAAGACCCGATCGAGATGATCCAGCCCACCTTCAACCAGACGCAGGTGCAACCTGCGCTGGACCTCGGCTTCGCCGAAGGCGTGCGGGCGCTGATGCGGCAGGACCCGGACATCATCATGGTGGGCGAAATCCGCGACCTGGAGACCGCCGAGATGGCGATCCAGGCCGCGCTGACCGGCCACCTGGTGTTCAGCACGCTGCACACCAACGACTCGGCCTCGGCGGTGACGCGGCTGGTCGACCTGGGCGTGCCGCCGTACCTGATCGGCGCCACCGTGATCGGCGTGCTGGCGCAGCGGCTGGTGCGCGCGCTGTGCGCGAGCTGCAAGCAGCCCGATGAAGCCGTGACGGCCGAGACGCTGAACGAGGCCATCAAGCCGTGGCGCATCAACGGCAAGGCGCGGCCCTACAAGCCGGTGGGCTGCCTCGAATGCCGCATGACGGGATTCCGCGGCCGCGCGGGGCTCTACGAACTGCTGACGCTGAACGAGGCGGCGCAGCCGGCCATCCACCCGGTGCCCGATGCGTCGAAGCTGCGCCAGCTGTCGCTCGCCGAGGGGCTGCGGCCCTTGCGGCTGGCCGGGATGATGAAGGTGGCCGAAGGCGTCACCACGATGGACGAGGTGCTGCGCTCGACGCCGTCCTGGGACACCTGATGACACCTCAGGACACGCTGCGCTACGTGTAAACCACACACGGCGCCTGGAGTGGTCTGCCTAGAATCGTCCGCAAGCTGTAACAGACAGCGTCACGTCCACCCAGGACACGAGGAGCTATTCGTGCAGATCAAGAGCCAACGGGACTTCTGGTCCGGTTTGATGTTCATCGTCGTCGGCGTGGTGTTCGCCGTCGGTGCGACGAACTACAGCATGGGGAGCTCGGCGCGGCCGGGCCCCGGCTACTTCCCGCTGATCCTCAGCGTGCTGATGGCGATCCTGGGCGGCTTCGTGCTGTTCAAGTCGCTGACCATCGAGGTCGAGGGGGGCGACCCGATCGGCCACATCGCGTGGCGCCCGCTGCTGGTGATCGTCGCGGCGATCGCGGTGTTCGGCCTCGCGCTGCCGCGCCTGGGCCTGGTGATCACGGTGCCGATCCTGATCCTGATGACCAGCCTCGCCGGCGATGAATTCAAGTGGAAGGGCGTCGTCGCGACGGCCGTCGTGCTCACCGTGGGTTCGTGGGCGATCTTCGTGCTCGGGCTGAAGCTGGTCATCCCGATGTGGCCCTGGTTCGTGGGCTGAAAAGGAAAACACCATGGACTTGTTGGGAAACCTCGCACTCGGCTTCGGCGTCGCCTTCACGGCGCAGAACCTGATGTATGCGTTCTTCGGTTCGGTGCTGGGCACGCTGATCGGCGTGCTGCCCGGGCTGGGCCCGGTGGCCACCATCGCGATGCTGCTGCCGTCGATCTATGCGCTCGACGCGACGCCGGCGCTGATCATGCTGGCCGGCATCTACTACGGCGCGCAGTACGGCGGCTCGACGACCGCCATCCTGATCAACGTGCCGGGTGAGTCGAGCTCGGTCGTGACCGCGATCGACGGCTACCAGATGGCCCGCCAGGGCCGTGCCGGTGCGGCGCTCGCCGCGGCAGGCCTGGGCTCGTTCTTCGCCGGCTGCGTGGGCACCATCATCATCGCGGCCTTCGCGCCGCCGCTGACCGAGCTGGCCTTCAAGTTCGGCCCGCAGGAGTACTTCTCGCTGATGGTGCTGGGCCTGATCGGCGCCGTGGTGCTGGCCTCGGGCTCGCTGATCAAGGCGATCTCGATGATCATCCTCGGCCTGCTGCTCGCGCAGATCAACACCGACGTGATCTCCGGCCAGGCGCGCTACAGCTTCGACGTCCCCGAGTTGACCGACGGCATCGGCTTCGTCGTGATCGCGATGGGCGTGTTCGGTTTCGGCGAGATCATCGCCAACCTGGGCATGCCGGCCGAGCACCGCGAGGTGTTCACGAAGAGCGTGAAGGGCCTGTGGCCGACCAAGCAGGACTTCAAGGACGCCTGGCCCGCGGTGCTGCGCGGCACCGCACTGGGTTCGGTGCTGGGCGTGCTGCCGGGCGGCGGTGCGCTGCTGGCCTCGTTCGCGGCGTACACGGTCGAGAAGAAGGTGGCAGGCGCTTCCGGCCGCTTCGGCAAGGGCGACATCCGCGGCGTGGCCGGTCCCGAGTCGGCGAACAACGCCGGTGCGCAGACCTCGTTCATCCCGATGCTGACGCTGGGCATCCCGCCGAACGCGGTGATGGCGCTGATGGTGGGCGCGATGACGATCAAGGGCATCCAGCCCGGCCCGCAGGTGATGACGAGCAACCCGCAGCTGTTCTGGGGCCTGATCGCCTCGATGTGGGTCGGCAACGCGATGCTGGTGATCCTGAACCTGCCGCTGATCGGCATCTGGATCAAGCTGCTGACGGTGCCCTACCGCTTCCTGTTCCCGGCGATCACGCTGTTCTGCTGCATCGGTGTGTACACGCTGAACAACAACACCTTCGACGTCTACATGACGGCGGCGTTCGCGGTGGTGGGCTACCTGTTCTACAAGCTGAGTTGCGAGCCGGCGCCGCTGCTGCTGGGCTTCATCCTCGGCCCGATGATGGAAGAGAACCTGCGCCGCGCGCTGCTGCTGTCGCGCGGCGACTGGAGCACCTTCCTCGTGCGGCCGCTGTCGGCCGGGCTGCTGATCGCGGCCGCCCTGATGATCGTGATCGTGCTGCTGCCGTCGATCAAGTCCAAACGCGAAGAGGCATTCCAGGAGGAATAGCGCTCTTCCAGTCAAAACACAGGCCGCCTCGAGCGGCCTGTTTCTTTTGGGGCGCGGCGGGCATCATCCGCGCATCACTTTCAAGGGCCAGGGAATGGACGCAACGAATCACTTTGACTGGAGCGCTGGCTATTCGAGCCAGCGCCTGCCGGTGTTCGGCCGCAACGTGGTGTCGACCTCGCACCCGCTGGGCGCGCAGGCCGGATTGCGCATGCTGCTGAACGGCGGCAACGCGGTGGATGCGGCGATCGCCGCGGCGGCCGCGATGACCGTCGTCGAGCCGGTCAGCAACGGGCTCGGCTCCGACGCGTTCTGCATCCTGTGGGACGGGCAGTCGCTGCACGGCCTGAATGCGAGCGGGCGCGCGCCGGCGGCCTGGACGCCCGGGTACTTCCGCGGCAAGTACGGCGCCGATGCGAAGACGCCGCCGGTGCGCGGCTGGGACAGTGCCACGGTGCCGGGCGCCGTCGCCGGCTGGGTGGCCTTGAGCGAGCGCTTCGGCAAGCTGCCGTTCGCCGACCTGCTGGCGCCGGCCATCGAGATCGCCGAGCGCGGGTATGCGGTGCCTACCGTCGTGCAGCAGAAGTGGTCGGCCGCGGTGCCGCTGCTGGAGCAGCAGCCGGGCTTCGCCGAGACCTTCATGCCGCACGGCCGCGCGCCGAACCTCGGCGAGCTGTTCCGCTTCCCCGGTGCCGCGCGGTCGCTGCGCCTGATCGCGCAGACGCGGGGCGCCGCGTACTACGGCGGCGAGATCGCCGAGGCGGCGGCCCGCCACGCGAAGGCGCACGGCGGCGCGATCAGCGTGGCCGATTTCGCGACCTACCGGCCGGAGTGGGTGGCACCGATCGGCCAGGCCTACCGCGACCACGTGCTGCACGAGATCCCGCCGAACGGGCAGGGCATCGCGGCGCTGATCGCGCTGGGCATCCTGTCGAACTTCGACCTGGAGAGGCTGGCGGTCGACGGCGTCGATTCGCAGCACCTGCAGATCGAGGCGATGAAGCTCGCGTTCGCCGACGTGTACCGCTTCGTCGCCGAGCCGGCCAGCATGGAGGTGACGGCGGCGCAGCTGCTGGACGGCGCCTACCTCGCGTCGCGCGCGAAGCTGATCGACATGAAGCGCGCGCAGGATTTCGGCGCCGGCAACCCGGTGAAGGGCGGCACCATCTACCTGAGCGCGGCCGACGAGAGCGGCATGATGGTGAGCTTCATCCAGAGCAACTACATGGGCTTCGGCTCGGGCGTGGTGGTGCCGGGGTACGGGCTGTCGATGCAGAACCGCGGGCACGGCTTCAGCCTGGCCGACGGCAGCGCCAACCAGGTGGCACCGGGCAAGCGGCCGTTCCACACGATCATCCCGGCCTTCCTCACGCGCGACGGCCGTCCGCAGATGAGCTTCGGCGTGATGGGCGCCAACATGCAGCCGCAAGGCCACCTGCAGACGCTGGTGCGCATGCTCGACTACCGCCAGCACCCGCAGGCCGCCTGCGATGCGCCGCGCTGGCGCTTCAACCAGGGGCTGGAGATCAACGTCGAGCGTTCGATGAACCCGGCGACGGTGCAGGGCCTCGCCGAGCGCGGCCACCGCATGGAAGTCATCAACGACTCGTACCAGGATTTCGGCGCCGGCCAGTTCATCTGGCGGCTCGGCGACCCGGGCAGCGAAGGCTACGTGGCCGCGAGCGACGCGCGGCGGGACGGGCAGGCCGTGGTGTTCTGAACCTGCCGGATGGCCCCCATCCTCAACATTGAGGATCGGGGCCCGCGCCGCCGAGGCGCAAAATCCGGCACTGCAGTTCACCGGGCCTGTTCACGCGGGCCATGACGTGGAGCCCGCCATGGGACCGATCGCGTCGCGCGTGCCTCACCAGGGACGCCTTGCCGGGATGCCGCGCCACGTGGACGCGTCGTCGGCGCTTTGTCTGGCCGATCTGCATCGGTTGTCCATCTTTGGCGGGCATCGTCCCGCTTCGATGAAACCGATCCACCTTCTTGCCCGCCTCCTCGCTTCCCTGCTGTGCGCGGTGCTGATGCTCGCGGCCTTGCCCTCCACGGCGCAGCCTGCCGATCCGGCGCAGACCCCCTTGCTGCTTGCTGCGCGCAATGCGTCCGTCAACCACCGCATCGTGTACGACGGCGACCCACGCCGCCGCGAACCGGCTGCCCCCTGGGCCACGACCGACGAAGTGCGCGAGCGCGGCAGTGGCGACTGCGTGGACTACGCGATCGCGAAGTACTTCAGCCTGGTCGCCGCCGGCCTGCCGGCCGACCAGCTGCGCATCGCGTACGCCGAGGTCCGCATCGGCGGCCCGTCCGGGACGCGGCAGCGCCACATGGTGCTGGCCTGGCTGCCGCCCGGCGAGGCCGACGGCGATCCGCTGATCCTCGACAACCTGCTCGATGCCGTGCACCCGCTGTCGCGCCGGCCCGACCTGCAGGTGCTGATCAGCTTCAACGAAGCCGGCATCTGGCGCGGCCTGGAGCGTGGCGAGCCGGCGCGCGAGCCGCGGCGCATCACCGCGTGGGCGCGCGTGCTCGACCGCATGGCGGCCGCCGGGCCGGTCGCCGCCTACAGCCTCGACAGCACGCGCACCGTCACCGGATCGCGGTGATCGCGAAAGCCCATGCGCTGGTACAGCGCATGCGCCGCCTCGTTGCTGCACATCACGTGCAGGAAGGGCGTCTCGCCGCGCGTCACCTGCCGCCGCACGAGCTTGTTCATCAGCTGGCGCGCGAAGCCGCGCCCCTGGAACTCCGGGTGCGTGCAGACGCCGCTGATCTCGCGCAGCGTGCCGGCGTTGGAGCGCTCGCCGGCCATCGCGACCAGCCGGCCGCCGTCGAAGCAGCCGAAGTACTCGCCGAGCTCGATGGTGCGCGGCCCGAACGGGCCGGGGCGTGTCAGCGCGGCCAGCGCCATCGCCTGCGCGGCATGCTCGGGGCCGAGCCGGACCGCGTCGGGCAGCAGGTCGTCCGGCGGCGCATCGGCGTGCCAGACCATGCGGTGCATCGTCGTCTCGACGTGCAGCTGCCAGTCGCGTGGCACCGGCCCGCGCCAGTCGGCGATGTAGAGGTGTTCGCCGAGGTCGCAGTGCGGCGAGAGGCTGTCGAAGTCCGGCCGCGTCAGGTCGGCGAACGCGAAGATCGGCGACAGGCCGGGCGCATAACGCCGCGCGCGTGCCGAGCCGCTTGAAAAGCGCAGCTGCGGGCCGCTCAGCGCGTGCCAGAAGACGTTGTCGAGGTGGGATTCCGTCTGTGAGTCCATCGGTTGACGATACGACATCGCGTGGCGTCCGCGCGGACGAGGGGCATGGCGGCGGGCCTCCTGACGCGCGGCCGAACACTCCTGACAATTTCGTGCGGGGTGCGCGCGTATCCTGCCGCGCTTGCCCTGCGCCTTCGTGCGCTGCCACCGCTGAAAGGACGCTGCACCATGATCCTGAACCGCACCCTGTGGGTCGCCATCCTCAGCGGCGTGCTGGCGCTGTTCCAGCCGCCCGTCGATGCTGCACCGGTCGCCGCCGATCCGGCCGCGGCGCTCGCGACACTGGCCCGTCAGTACCACGACGCACAGGCCCGGCTCGACCCGGGCTACACCGCGACGCTGGCCGGCGACAACCGCTTCGACGACCAGCCGCCGCTGTCGGTGCTGGACGCTCATGTCGAACGCTGGATCGCGAGCCGGCGCTGAGATCGCTGCCGAGAGCGGCGCTTCAGCGCACGCGTTCGCGCTGTGCCACCTGGGCCGTGGGCGCGGCGGGCTGCATCGCGACGTGCCGCGGGTCGTTCGCGCGCAGCAGCTCGGCCAGCGCGGCGCGGCGCGACTCCTGCCCGGGCAGGCGGGCCAGGTTCTCCACCAGCAGCTGCGCCGCGAACACGGCGGATTCGCGGCGCGTGAGCGCGCGCAATGCGGTGACCGGCGCCGCGCCGCGCGGCCGGGGCGTGTCGGCCTTCAACTCGCCCGAGGCCGGGTCGAGGATGCGCAGCACGCCGCCTTCGTCGCGGTAGAGCACGCCCAGCTGCTGCGGCGAGGTCGCGAGGCTGATGTCCAGGCCGAGCCGCTGGCCGACGATCGTGACCAGCATCGCCATCGACACGCAGTTGCCGCGCCGCGTGACGAGGTGGGTGGCGAGCAGCTTGGTGGCGATGTCACGGCAGCCCGGGTCGTCGGTGGCGCGCAGGAAGGGGCGCTGGCCGTTCCAGTCGCCGGCGCGATAGAGGTAGGCGTGCAGCGCTTCGAAGCGCTCATGGCGGGTCGGCGCCGGCGGCAGCATCTCCAGCACCTGCCCGGCGATGGCGTCGAGCCGGCTGCGCATGGCGTCCAGGTCGATGCGTGGCTCGACCCGCTTGTCGATCGCCAGCTTGACCTCGCCGAGGTCGAGATCGGCCTCGGGGCGCTGCAGCCAGGCCTGGACGGCCTGCAGGTCGGCGTCGGGCGGCGGCTGCAGCTCGGCATGACAGATCCAAAGTGGAGAGATCAATGAGGCCGACAACAACAACCAGCCCGCGAAGAGAAGAGGAGTCTTCGACATCGTGCGCACCCTGCGTTGAATGCTGGTGCGCACGCCCCTGCGTGCGCGTTGTGTGGCCAGCGGGTGGACGCTAGCCAGCGAGCTTGCAGTGAATGTGCAGAGAAGGCCGAGTGCTTTGGGAGATTTGTCCTTGTTCTGTCAATGATGCTGACGATCGGTCATGTGCCTACGGTGATGCAGGCAACTCCGGCACGCGCAACCAGCCGGCGATTCGCCCGAGACGCGCGGCGTCATTGGTGCGCCGTGCCGACCAGGCCCGCCACTCTGCGCTCCATTGGTGCCGCAGCCATGCGGCGAGGATGAGCATGCACGACGCGAGCAGCACCGTTGACATGCCGAAGTGCTTGTCGAAGGCCCAGATCGCCACCGCCACGACCCCGCACATCAGCCACGGCCCCCACGACAGCACGGTGCCCACCGCGAGCAGCCGCCAATTCGGCAGCGGGGCCTGCGGCGGGCCGGTCTCCGCGAGCCGGTTGTCGTGCGTCACCTCGCTGCTCAGGGCCCACAGGATCGCGACCAGCAGCGCCGCGAGCAGGCACGCCATGACGCCGATGCGCCCCTCGGTCGTCGGCTTGGCGCCCGGCTTGGGCGGATCGAGGCGGTAGCCCACTTGGTCGCGTGCCTCCTCGAGATGGGCGATGTAGGCCGCGAGCCGGGCCGGCGGCACATGGTCGTCGAGGCTGCGGTAGTGGTACTTCATCAGCAGCGTGCGCTGGGTGGTGTCGACCCCCGAGTCGGCGCTGAACTCGAAGGCCGGGTCGCTCACCTCGGTGTGTTCGGTCTTCAGCGCCCACCGGCCGGGCAGCAGCGCGGTGAGGGACACCGTCACGTCCTTCGGGTGATCGATGCGAAGCGGTGCGCTGCGCACGGTGTCGTCCGGCCGCCCGAGCAGCGAGCGGATGTCCGGCACGCGCAGGTAGGCCGGCGGCCGCGGGCTGTCGGCCTCTTCGGTCACCAGTGTCGCCATGCGGTAGTGCTCGTGGGTCACCAGCCGGTTGCCGGCCTCGTCATCCTCGAAGCTGAACGGCTTCGCGACGCTCAGACCGGGGTACGAGCGCAGGTAGAAGTTCAGGTAGTTCGCCTGCAGGTCGGCCAGGCTGTCGTTGCGCAGCGTGTCGCGCATCTCGTCGGCCTTCTCGCCCTGGTAGGTGCTGGTGATGTCGAGTGTCGGCGCCTTGTCGAAGCCGCGCGAGGCGTCGATCACCATCGCGATGTCGTGMGGGTGGCCGGTGGACGCTGCCGCCGGCATCGGCTCGAGGGCGGTCGAGCGGCCGTCCAGCAGCAGCGCCCGGCCGAAGTCGGCCTGCGCGATGTGATCGATGCGGCCTTGCTGCAGGTAGCGGGTCGGGTCGACCCACACCGCCCGGTCGCCGAGCTGCGCACGCAGGATGACGTGGTTGAAGGCACCGGGCGACGGCAGGCGGTCGCCGACGTGGCCGCGCAGCCGCGTGTGGACCAGCGCCGGATCGGCCTGCACGCCGAGCGCGCGCAGCATCGTCACGGCCAGCAGCACCTTGTCCTTGCAATCGCCGTAGCGGCGGGCGAGCACCGTCTCGGGCGGGCGCGGTGCGTGCGATCCCGGACCCACCTCGACGCCGAGGTAGCGGATCTGCGACTGCACGAAGGCCAGCGTCGCGAGCAACCGCTGCTCGGGCGACCGGGCCGAGGCGGCGATGCGGTCGATCTCGGCACGCAGCGGGCCGGCCGCCGGCGCCTGCGCCGCATACAGCGGCTCGGCCCAGCGTGCCACGTCGGCCCAGTCGGCGAACTCGCTCCAGCTGACGGACGCATACGGATCGAACCAGCGCGGCGTGTCGTTCTGTTGCGGTATCGGATCGATGCCGGTGGCTTGCCAGACCCGCTCGGTCCACGCGCCCTGGCGTTCTTCGAGGAGCGGTGGAGCTGCCGGCGAGGCGAGCCACTGGATCGTGCGGTCCGAGGGCGCCAGCAGGCGGTGGTGCATCGCATGCACCGGCACCGACCATTGCAGGTCCATGCGACCGAAGGCGCGGCCGCCGAACACCGGGTTGTTGCCGGAGCGGCTGTAGGCGTAGTCGACGACGTCGCCGGGGCGGATGTCGTCGAGCACGATGTCGACGGTCTTGCTGCCGTCGTAGACACGGGATTCGAGGTCCGATTCGCGCTGCAGCACCTTGATCTGCGCCGAGGCCAGGCGGTCCTGGATGCGGCCGTCGCGGTGCACGTTCAGCGTGTGCAGCGTGAGCGTTTCATAGGACGGGTCGAACTCGATGGACTGGTGCGACTCCGACTCGACGCCGCGCAGGTTCAGCGCCCGGCTGGCGACGCGCCGGTAGGTGCTGCGCTCGCTGCCGTCGAGGCGGGTCTGCTGGTCGACCAGCAGGTAGTGCGTTCCCTGGCTGCCCTTGCCGAGGGGCGGCTTGGCCTGCTCGTCCAGCGGCTGCGGCCTGACCCAGGCCGGTGCCGGTCCGCGGCGGTACTCTGCCGCGTGGCTGCCGGCTGCCATCGACAGGATCAAGCCGGCAAAGCACGCCCTCAGCGCCCGGTTCCGCCCTGCGCGGACGGGGCGTTCCTTCTCCCGATGCATCGTGTTGTCCTTGTTGTGAGGCGCCCTCCGTGACGCCGCTGCGGATGCTAGCAAGTTGCCGACCCGGGGCCGCCGGATACTGTCGGTCCGCCCGAAACCGGTGACCCCTGATGCCCTTCATCGACCGCCTGTCGCTCGGCTGGCGCAGCGAGCTGATCTTTCCCCGCTTCGATGCGCAAGTCATCGAGCGGCCGGACTACCTGCTGATCCGCACGCCGCAGAACCCGACCTTCTGGTGGGGCAACTTCCTGTTGTTCGACCGCGCGCCGCGCGCAGGCGATGCCGCCACCTGGACGGCCGCGTTCGAGCGCGAGATCGTGCAGCACCAGCCGGAATCGAGGCACCTCGCGTTCGGCGTCGACGCAGCGGGGCCGATCGAGGTGCCGGCGGATTTCGCGGCGCTCGGGCTCACGGCGATGCAAGGCGCGGTGCTGACGCTCGCACCGCGGCAGCTGAAGCCCCCGCGCAAGGCGATCGGCGATGGGTGGCGGATCCGGCCGCTGCGCCTGCCCGACGAGGGTGCCCTGGCCGCGAAGCTGCAGGTGGCGGCCGATATCGACGGCCACGAGCCCGGCGGCTACCTGGTTTTCCGTGAACGGCAGATGTTGCGCTACGGCAGCTTCGAGCGCGCCGGGCTCGGGCACTGGTTCGGTGTCTTCGCTCCGCCGGGCGCCGACGGCAACGACACCGGTGAAGCGCTGCTCGTCGCCGACTGCGGGTTGTTCCGCGACGGCTTCGGGCCGGGCGCCATCGGCCGCTTCCAGTTCGTCTCCACGCACCCGGCCTGGCGACGCCGCGGCCTGTGTTCGGCGCTGATCCATGCGGTGTGCCGGCACGGCTTCGAGGTCATGGGCCTGTCGTCGCTGGTGATCATCGCGGACCCCGGCTACGTGGCGATCGGCCTGTACGAGGCGCTGGGCTTCCAGCGCGCCGCCGACACCTGGGGCATGGAGCGCCGGCCACCTCGGGAAAACCCTTAAGTTCAGCGCCGTTTTTCCGATAGCCGGGGATTGCGTTGCCGTTGTCGGTCGATTGCCGACAGCGGCACCTCCGTCCAATGCAGTTCCAAGGACTTTTTCCATGACTTCCCTCTTTTCGCGCATGCGCCTGGCCCCGCGGCTGGCGCTGGCTTTCGGCCTGGTGATGCTGGTGACCTCGCTGGCCGCCGGCATCGGCATCTGGCGCCTGGACCGGCTGCAGGACATCGCCACCGACCTGGGCGGCGCGTCGTCGCAGCGCGCGCTGCTCGCCCGCGAGCTGCATTCGATCGTCGTGCTCAGCTCGGCCCGTGCCGAGACGCTGCTGCAGATCGACGATGCCGAGTTCGCCGCCCGCATCAATGCCGACCGCAAGCTGACCTCGGCGCGCTCCGAGGTGGTTCGCAAGACGCTGGAAGACCTGGTCGACAACGAGCGCACGAAGGAGCTGTTCAGCGTCATCGACGAGGCCGGCGGCAAGTTCCGCGGCGTGCGCGACGGGCTGGTCAAGCGCAAGGCGGCCGGCGAGAAGGTCGCCGGCGACGACATCGCCGGCAAGCTGCGACCGGCGGCCGATGCTTATGCGAAGGCGGTGGACGATCTCGCGGCCTACCAGGCGCAGCGCGTCGAGGAGGCCCGCGCCGCGGCGGCGCGCAGCGAGCGTGAGGGCATCACGATGCTGGCGATCGGCATCGCGCTGGGGCTGCTGGTGAGCCTCGGTTGCGCGTGGGCCTTGTCGCGCTCGATCCTCCATCCACTGGCGGGCGCCTCGCGGATGGCCGAGCGTGTGGCCGCCGGCGACCTGAGCATGGCGACGGTCGCGACCGGCTCGCATGACGAGGTGCAGGCGCTGGTGTCCGACCTGGGCGCGATGCAGGGCAAGCTGGCCGAACTGGTGGCGAGCGTGCAGCACGTGAGCGAATCCATCACGACCGCCAGCACCGAGATCGCGGCCGGCAACCTCGACCTGTCGTCGCGCACCGAGCAGACGGCGTCGAACCTGCAGCAGACGGCGTCGAGCGTCGAGCAACTGACCGCCACCGTGCGCCAGAGCGCCGATGCGGCGAAGCAGGCGAACCAGCTGGCGCTGTCGGCCTCGGGCGTGGCCACGCGCGGCGGCGAGGTGGTGGCCGACGTGGTGCAGACGATGGAGGCCATCGCCGGCTCGTCGAAGAAGATCGCCGACATCATCGGCGTGATCGACGGCATCGCGTTCCAGACCAACATCCTCGCGCTGAACGCTGCGGTGGAAGCGGCGCGCGCGGGCGAGCAGGGCCGCGGCTTCGCGGTGGTGGCCGGCGAAGTGCGCAGCCTGGCGCAGCGCAGCGCGCAGGCCGCGCGCGAGATCAAGAGCCTGATCGGCGACAGCGTCGGCAAGGTGGAATCGGGCACGCGGCTGGTGGAAGAGGCCGGCACGACGATGCGCGAGATCGTCAGCTCGGTGCGCCGCGTGACGGACATCATCGGCGAGATCAGCACCGCCGCCGGCGAGCAGAGCGACGGCATCGGCCAGGTCAACCAGGCGATCGCCCAGCTCGATCACATGACGCAGCAGAACGCGGCGCTGGTCGAGGAATCGACCGCCGCGACGCAGAGCCTGAAGGACCAGGCGACGATGCTGTCACGCGCGGTGGGCAGCTTCAAGTTGTAGCCCGGATGCGAATCCGGGATCCCGGGTTGGCACCCGGGCTACGGGGCGCTCCGTAGAATCCCTTCAATGAGCAGCCCCTCGGCGGTACCTTCGACAGACGCTCCCTCGACCCCTCCACGCCACTGGCCCGGCCTGCTGCTGGCCACCCTGGGTGCCATCGCCTTCTCCGGCAAGGCCATCATCGTCAAGCTGGCCTACCGGCACGATGTCGATGCGGTCACGCTCATCATGTACCGCATGCTGTTCGCGCTGCCGCTGTTCCTGCTGCTGTCGTGGTGGGCGGGGCGTGGCAAGCCGGCGCTGACGCGGCGCGACTGGATCGTCGTGCTGGGCCTCGGCTTCAGCGGCTACTACCTCGCGAGCTTCCTCGACTTCGCCGGGCTGCAGTACATCAGCGCGAGCCTCGAGCGGCTGATCCTCTACCTGAACCCGACGCTGGTGCTGTTCCTCGGCGTCGTGCTGTTCCACAAGACCGTGAACCGCCGCCAGCTGATGGCGCTGGGCGTCAGCTATGCCGGCGTGCTGCTGGTGTTCGGGCACGAGATCCAGCTGGTGGGCACGCATGTGGCGCTCGGCGCGGCGCTGGTGTTCGGCAGCGCGGTGAGCTACGCGCTGTACCTGGCGTTCAGCGGCGAAGAGGTCAAGCGCCTGGGGGCGCTGCGGCTCACGGGTCTCGCGACCACGGTGGCCTGCGTGCTGTGCATCGGGCAGTTCGTCGTGCTGCGGCCGATGTCGGCAGCGCTGGTGGCGCCCGAGGTGATCTGGCTGTCGGTGCTGAACGCGACGCTGTGCACCTTCGCGCCGGTGCTGATGGTGATGATGGCCATCGAGCGCGTCGGCGCGACGGTGGCGGCCCAGACCGGGATGGTCGGGCCGTTGTCCACGATCCTGATGGGCGTGGTGATCCTCGGCGAGCCGTTCACCGGATGGGTCGCCGCCGGGACAGTTCTCGTCCTGGCGGGAATCTGGTTGCTCGCGAAGGCCCGCTGACGCTCAGCGGGCCGATCCAGGCTAGGCTTCGTCGGCTTCCTTGCAGGACGGCGCGCAGACGAACTGGGTCTTGCCCAGCAGCTTGCGCGACTTCAGCGACGTGCGCGCGCGGTGCTTGCCGCACAGGAAGCATGACATCGTCGCGGCGCTGAACACGCCGGCAGACGCAAACGGAGAGCCGGGGGCCTTGGTGCGATAACGCAGGCCTTCGGCATCGATCGAGTTTTTGACTTGGTCTTTGGCCATGGATCAGGGGGTTGCGGGCGCGGGTCGCGCACCCGGAGGGAAAGGGCGCGGATCGCAGGCCCCATAGAGGGCCCGCGGCCGCGCGGGTCCGACATTATCAGGGCTGGCGAGGTTTCCTTCTCGAAAACAGTTGGATACCCTTGCGGGGCGCCGGATTCCGCCGGCCGACCACGCCACCGAGCACACCACCAGGAGAAGCGAATGAGCAAGTCAGGGATCGACCAGGACGCACTGATCGCGATGTTCTCGCAGGCCAGCGCCCGCCAGGGCGAGGCGCTGCGCAAGGCGGTCGGCGAGGCGACGCTGAAGGCGCTGCAAGGCCGCGAGCTGACGCTGCAGAACATCCGCGGCGTCGTGAAGACAGTCACCAAGGCCGCCTCGACCGGCCTCGCCGAGAACCCCTCGCCGGCGATCGACCCGGAGGCGCTGCTCGGCAAGGCCTTCTCCGGCATGGATGGCGCGCTGCTGCAGGCCGTCGAGGCGCACCGCAAGGCGCTGCAGCAGTTCGTCGACCAGGGCGTCGGGCTGCAGGAAAAGCAGCTGAAGGGCGCGCTGGCCGACCTGGAGAAGATGGAGGACACCTTCTTCTCGACCGTCAGCAAGGCCGCCGGCTCGGCCACCGAGCCGCTGCAGGGGGCCTGGAGCCAGGTGCTCGAGACGATGAAGCTGAAGGGCACCGACACCGGCGCCCAGGCATCGAACGCCGTCGAGCAACTGGTGTCGCAGGCGCAGACCGCCATCCGCAACAGCCGCGCGCTCGGCCTGAAGACGGCGCAGGCGCTGCTCGACAGCTACTCGGCGCTGGTCAGCGGCGTGCTGATCGGCATGGCCGAGGGGCTGCAGCAGGGCGGCGAGGCTGCGGCGCCGGCCGCGAAGACACGGCGTCGCTGACGCTCTTCAGTGCACCGACAGCTCGGTGATGCTGTTCCACTGGCTCGCCGTGCTGCCATGCCCCGTGATGCGCACGTAGCGTGCCGTCACGTCGGTGATGTCGTAGAACTCCTTCGCGGTCGTCTGGCCGCTGGAGATGCCGCGCCAGCGTGTGGTCCATCCGTTGCCGTCGGGTGAGGTCGCGATGTCGAAGCGCGCGGTGCGCTGGTCGCCCAGGTAGAAGGCCACGCCGACCTTCTGGATGGCGCGGCTCGAGCCCAGGTCGAGCGTGATCGCCTGGCCGTCGCCTTCGGCGCTCCAGCGCGTCGCCAGGCTGCCGTCGATCGCGTTGGCGGCCGGGTTGCCCGCCTGCGCGCTGGTCGCGCTGACCGAGGCCACCGGCAGTGCCGCCAGGCCCGGGTCGATGCGGCGCCAGCGCTGCATCGCCTCCAGCAGGTAGTAGTCGCCCCAGGCCGTGCCCTGGTTGTAGAGCGTGTTGCCGGCGTGGTGGTTGTAGGCGCTCTGCAGCAGCAAGGCCTGGCTGTTCGACGGCGTGCCCAGCGTCGCGAACCACGGCGCCGACAGCAGCGCGCCCAGCGCCGTGCGCGCCGCGTTGCGGTAGGTCGTCGCGCGCGTGGCGTCGGTCTCCAGCAACGACAGCTCGATCAGCCCGGCCGCCGCGATCGCCGCGGCCGAGGTGTCGCGCGGCGCGCCCGGGATCGCCGGGTCGTTGAAATCCCAGTGCGGAATCGAATCCGCCGGCAGGTGCGCGAGGTACCAGTCGGCCATCTTGCGCGCGGTGTCGCGGAAGGTGGTCTCACCGGTGAAGCGGTACGTCATCGTGAAGCCGTAGATGCCCCAGGCCTGGCCGCGCGCCCAGGTCGAGCTGTCGCTGTAGCCCTGCACCGTGGTGCGAGACTTCACGCCGCCGGTCACCGGGTCGTAGGTGACGAGGTGGAAGCTGCTGCCGTCGGCGCGCACGTGGTTGTCGCGCGTCTTCAGCGCGTGGCTGCGGGCCTGGTTGTAGAGCGCCGTCAAGCCCCCGTGCCGGCTGGCCCAGAACAGCAGCTCCAGGTTCATCATGTTGTCCATGATCACCTGGAAGTTCGCGTTGTCGCCGTTCGAGCCCCACGAGCGCACCGCACCCACGGTGCCGTTGTAGCGCTGGCTGAGCGAATTGGCGGCGGTCAGCGCCACCTGCCGGTAGCTGTCGACGCCGGTCAGCCGGTACGCATTGCCGAACGGCGTGAACACCATGAAGCCGACGTCGTGGGTGCCGGTGTTGGTGTCCTGGCCCTCCATGCCGTTCTGCCAGGTCTGCGCCTGCGTGCTCCAGCCGTCGGCCGCGAACTGGCCGTGCAGCAGCCACAGGTTGGCCGGGAAGAAGCCGCTGGTCCATTCGCCGGAGCCGGCATAGGTCCAGGCCTGCGCCGCGTCGCTGGTGGTGACCTTCGGGTACGAGGTCTTGTTGCTGCGCTGCGCGATCGCGCCCTCCTGCTGCACCGCGACGGCCCATCCGTTGCGCAGCTTCAGGTCCAGCGCATCCTCGGCGCGCGCAGCGCCCTGCAAGGCCAGCGCGCATGCGGCGGCCGCGAGTATCGATCTCGATGTCATGTCGTCTCCGTCGTTGTGGTTGTCGTCGTCTTCTTCAGCGTGCCAGCCACCCGCCATCGACTGCCAGCGTGTGGCCGTGCATGTAGTCGGACGCCGCGGCGGCGAGGAACACCGTCGCCCCCGCGAGGTCGTCCGGCCGCCCCCAGCGACCGGCCGGAATGCGCGCGAGGATCTCGCCGTTGCGCTTCTCGTCCTGGCGCAGCACCAGCGTGTTGTCGGTCGCGATGTAGCCGGGCGCGATCGCGTTCACGTTGATGCCCAGCGGCGCCCATTCGTTGGCCAGCAGCCGCGTGATGCCCATCAGCCCGCTCTTGGCCGCGGTGTACGACGCGACCCGCACGCCGCCCTGGAACGACAGCATCGACGCGACGTTGATCACCTTGCCGCCGCGGCCCTGCTGCACGAACCGCCGCGCCGCAGCCTGCGCGAGGAAGAACGCGGCCCTCAGGTGCCGGCCGCAGGCCTCCACGGCCGCCTGCGTGCCGGCCTGGTCGCCTTGCGCCGCACCCGCCACGTCGGCCCCGGCCTGCGCCAGCGCGATGGCCATCGCCTGGCCGATGCCGCGGCTCGCACCGGTCACCAGTGCCACCTTGCCGTCGAGGCGAAACAGGTCCATCCGCACATTGGACAAGTGGTCAGGCCAATTGGCAACCGCAGGCCGGTCAGGGAGTTCCCTGACAGGGCCAACCCTCTTGGACCCGCGAGACGGCTCACAGAAGATCAACTGGCCTGACCAATCCAGGCGCCCGGTTGTCCATGCCCATCCAGACCATCGAGAGCCGCCGGCTGTACCGGCAGATCGCCGACCAGCTGAGCCGCCTCATCGACAAGGGCGAGTTCCGCGTGGGTGCACGGCTGCCGTCGGAGCGCGACCTCTCGGAGCAGCTCGGCGTGAGCCGCCCGTCGGTGCGCGAGGCGCTGATCGCGCTGGAGGTCGAGGGACTGGTCGAGGTGCGCGGCGGGGCGGGCGTGTTCGTCTGCGCGCGCAAGCCGGGCGGCGCGTCGCACCGCACCGAGGCGACGCCGCCAGGTCCGTTCGACCTGATCCGCGCGCGCTGGATCATCGAGTCCGAGACCGCGGCGCTGGCGGCCACCCATGCGACGCCCGAGCACCTGCAGCGCCTGAAGAGCGCGCTCGTCGACATGCAGCGCCATGCGACGCACGCGCCCGAGGCCGTGGCCGCCGACCAGCGCTTTCACCTGTGCCTGGCCGAGGCCAGCGGCAACAGCGCGCTGCTGATGGTGGTGCAGCAGCTGTGGGAGGCGCGCACCGGCCCGCTGTACACGCAGCTCGAATCGCATTTCTCGGGCGAGGCGGTGTGGAAGCAGGCGGTCGAGGAGCACGGCGAGCTGCTGCAGGCGGTGGCCGGGCGCGACCCGCGCGCGGCACGCGACGCGATGCGCAAGCACATGAAGAACGCCGAGGTGCGCTTCGCCTCGGGCTGGAAGCCGGGAGAGCCGTGATGCCGCCTGCCGCCCTCGACGAGCCGCTGCACGAAACGCCGCCCACCGTGGCGCAGGAGGCGGCGCACTTCGACATCCACGATGCCGAGGTCGACCTGCGCGCCTACCGTGCCGAGGACTGGCTCGCGTTCGCGCTGTTCGTGCTGCTCGGGGCGACGGTCTTCTACCAGTTCTTCACCCGCTACGCGCTCAACGACTCGGCCTCGTGGACCGAGGAGATCGCCCGCTACTTCCTCGTCGCCATCGTCTTCATCGGCGCGGCGATCGGCGTGCGCAAGAACAACCACATCCAGGTCGACTACCTGTACCGCGTGCTCCCCGCCCGGCCGATGCGCGTGGTGGCGACGCTCGTCGATGCGCTGCGAATCGGCTTCCTCGCGATCTGCGCGGTGCTGACCTGGCAGCTGATCGGGCGCATCGGCGCGAGCCGCATGGCGGTGGTCGACCTGCCGATGGGGCTGGTGTATGGCGCGGTGCTGCTCGGCTTCGCCGCGATGACCTGGCGCGCGGTCGGCGTCGCGCGTGCGAACTGGCGGCGCGGTGCATCGGTGCTCGAGCGGCCGGAGCTCGGCGATCCGGTCGACGCCGATGACAGGAGCGCGCAGCCATGACGGCCGTCTTCAAGCTCGTCTTCCTCGCGTTCATGGGCGCCGGCGTGCCGGTCGCGATCGCGATGGCCGCGGCGGTGCTGCTGTTCGTGCTGCTGAGCGGCAGCGCGCCGCCCTTCGTCGTGATCCACCGCATGGTCGGCGGCATCGACAGCTTCCCGCTGCTGGCCGTGCCGTTCTTCATCCTGGCCGGCAACCTGATGAACGTGGCCGGCATCACGACGCGCATCTACAACTTCTCGCTCGCGCTGGTGGGCTGGCTGCGCGGCGGGCTGGCGCACGTGAACATCGTCGGCTCGGTGATCTTCGCCGGCATGAGCGGCACCGCGATCGCCGATGCCGCCGGCCTCGGCACGATCGAGATCAAGGCGATGAAGGACCACGGCTACAGCACCGAGTTCGCGGTCGGCGTGACGGCCGCGTCGGCGACGCTCGGGCCGATCATCCCGCCGTCGCTGCCGTTCGTGATCTACGCGATGTTCGCCAACGTGTCGGTCGGGCAGCTGTTCCTGGCCGGCATCGTGCCGGGCGCGGTGATGGCGCTGCTGATGATGCTGACGGTGGCCTGGTTCGCGCGCCGCAACCGCTGGGGCCGCGACACCCGGCCCGAATGGCGCCGCATCGCCAAGGCGCTGGCCGAGCTGGCGGTGGTGGTGGCGTTTCCGCTCGCGCTGTGGGCGCTGTCGGGGACCGGGGTCAACATGCAGCTCGCCGCCGCGCTCGCGATGGCGGCGCTGCTCGCGGCCGACCGCTTCTTCCGCTTCGATGCGGTGCTGCCGATCATGACGCCGGTGCTGCTGATCGGCGGCATGACGAGCGGCCTGTTCACCGCCACCGAGGGCGCGATCGCCGCCTGCGTGTGGGCGCTGTTCCTCGGCCTGGCGTGGTACCGCACGCTGAGCCTGAAGGCGCTCGTCAAGGCGTGCATGGACACGGTGGAGACCTCGTCGACGGTGTTGTTCATCGTCGCGGCCGCGTCGATCTTCGGCTGGATGCTGACCGCCACGCGCACCACCGAGCTGATCGCGCAAGGGGTGCTGGCCATCGCGAGCGAGCCGTGGCAGTTCCTGCTGCTGGCCAATGCGCTGATGCTGTTCGTCGGCTGCTTCCTGGAGCCGACCGCGGCGATCACGATCCTCGTGCCGATCCTGCTGCCGATCGTGCAGCGGCTGGGCATCGACCCGGTGCACTTCGGGCTGGTGATGGTGCTCAATTTGATGATCGGGCTGCTGCACCCGCCGATGGGCCTGGTGCTGTTCGTGCTGGCGCGCGTGGCCCGGCTGTCGGTCGAGCGCACGACGATGGCGATCCTGCCGTGGCTGGTGCCGCTGCTGGCCTCGCTGGCGCTGGTGACCTTCGTGCCGGCGATCTCGCTGTGGCTGCCGCGCCTTCTTTCCTGAATCCCGTGTCCTGAATTTCCCTTTCCTGACGACAACGACGACTGAACGGAGACAACGACGATGATTCGCTTCGATGCTGCACGGCACGCCCTGCTGCTGGCTGCCGCCTGCCTGCTGCCCCTGGCCGGGATCTCGGCCTTCACCGCCTCCAACGCGCGCGCAGCCGACTACCCGACGCGCCCGATCGAGCTGCTGGTGCCCTACCAACCGGGCGGCGGCACCGACGCGCTCGCACGCGCCTTCGCCGAGGCCTCGCGCAAGCACCTGCCGGCCTCGATGTACGTCAGCAACAAGCCGGGCGCGAGCGGCGCGATCGGCTGGAGCTACGTGATCAACAGCAAGCCCGACGGCTACACGATCGCGGTGATGACGGTCGAGATCGCGACGCTGCCGCACCTGGGTCTCGCGAAGTTCACGCACGAGGATTTCATCCCGATCGCGCAGCTGAACGCCGACCCGGCCGCGATCACGGTGCGTGCCGATGCGCCTTGGAACACCTACGAGGAGTTCATCGCCGCCGCGAAGAAGGGCGACCTGCGGGTGGGCAACTCGGGCGTCGGCTCGATCTGGCACCTGGCCGCGGCCGCGCTCGAAGACCGCACCGGCGCGAAGTTCCTGCACGTGCCCTACCAGGGCGCGGGGCCGGCGGTGCTGGCGCTGATGGGCTCGCAGATCGATGCGGTGTCGGTCAGCCCGGCGGAGGTGTCGACCTACGTGCAGGCCGGCAAGCTGAAGACGCTGGCGGTGATGGCCGACCAGCGCGTGAAGGGTTTCGAGAAGGTGCCGACGCTGAAGGAGCGCGGCGTCGACCTGAGCATCGGCACGTGGCGTGGCCTGGGCGTGGCCAAGGGCACGCCGCAGGACGTCGTCGACGTGCTGCGCGCCGCGACGCAGAAGACCGCCGCCGAGCCGAGCCTGCATGAGGCGATGGACAAGCTGAACCTCGGCTATGCGTATGCCGATGCGGCGGCCTTCAAGCAGGTGGTCGCGCGCGACCATGAGACCTTCAAGGTGCTGATCCCGAAGCTGAACCTCAACAAGCCGTAGGAGACGACGATGATCCGGATCTCTTCCTTCAAGCCTTTCAAGCGTTTTGCCGCGCTGGCGCTGCTCGCGCTGTGCAGCACCGCCGGGCTCGCGCAGACCAAGCTCAAATGGGCCCACGTCTACGAGACCAGCGAGCCGTACCACAAGCAGGCGCTGTGGGCGGCGGAGGAGATCAAGAAGCGCAGCAACGGCAAGTACCTGATCGACGTGTTCCCGGCGTCCACGCTCGGCAAGGAGACCGACATCAACCAGGGGCTGACGCTGGGCACGGTGGACATCATCTACACCGGGATGGCGTTCGCCGGGCGGGCCTACCCGCCGCTGTCGATCGCGTCGGGGCCGTTCATCTTCCGCGACCATGCGCACTGGCAGAGCTTTCGCGACAGCGCGATCTTCAAGGAGCTGGCGGCGGGGTACGAGAGCAAGAGCGGCGGCAACCACATCGCCGGCTACACCTATTACGGCCAGCGCCACCTCACCGCGAACAAGCAGGTGCTGAAGCCGGAGGACATGAAGGGCATGAAGCTGCGCGTGCCGGATGCGCCGCTGTTCATGATGTTCCCGCGCGCGGTGGGCGCCAACCCGACGCCGATCGCATTCGCCGAGGTGTACCTGGCGCTGCAGAACGGCACCGTCGATGCGCAGGAGAACCCGCTGCCGACGATCGAGGCCAAGAAGTTCTACGAGGTGCAGAAGTACACGATGCTGACCGGGCACATCACCGAATCGCTGGTCACCGTGGTGTCGGGCACCACCTGGAGTTCGATGCCGGCGGCCGACCGCAAGCTGTTCGACCAGGTGCTCTGGGAGGCGTCGACGCGGGCGAGCAGCGACATCCTCGAATCCGAGCACCGCCTCGTGACCGAGTTCGAGAAGGCCGGCCGCACCATCGTGAAGGTGGACCGCAAGCCGTTCATGCAGGCGGTGCAGAAGGCAGTGACGGCCCCCGATGCGCCGTGGTCGAAGGAACTGTATGACCGCGTGGAGGCGCTGAAGTAGCGAGTTCGCCGAGAATCCTGGCGATTCGCCGCACGGCATCGAAAGGAATCGCATGGATCTCGGAATCGAAGGCAAGTGGGCGCTGGTGTGTGCCGCCAGCAAGGGCCTGGGCAAGGGCTGCGCACAGGCGCTGGTGCGCGAGGGCGTCAACGTGGTGATCACCGCGCGCGGTGCCGAGGCGCTGGAGGCGACGGCCGCCGAGTTGCGGGCGCTGAAGCGCGGCGAGGTGCGCAGCGTGGCGGGCGACATCACGACGGCCGCCGGCCGCGAGGCGGCGCTGGCGGCGTGCCCGCAGGTCGACATCCTGGTCAACAACGCCGGCGGGCCGCCGCCGGGGGATTTCCGCGACTGGGACCGTGACGCGTGGATCAAGGCGCTCGATGCCAACATGCTGACGCCGATCGAGCTGATCAAGGCGACGGTCGATGCGATGGCGGGGCGCGGCTACGGGCGCGTGGTCAACATCACCTCGGGCGCGGTGAAGGCGCCGATCGGCGTGCTGGGCTTGTCGAACGGCGCGCGCAGCGGGCTCACCGGTTTCGTGGCGGGCCTCGCGCGCACCAACCTGGTCGCGAAGAACGTGACCATCAACGGCCTGCTGCCCGGCGCGTTCGACACCGACCGGTTGCGAACGACGGTGCGGGCCGGGGCGCAGAAGACGGGGCAGGACGCCGACGCCGCGTGGGATGCGCGGCGCAAGACGATCCCGGCGCAGCGCTTCGGCACGGCCGAGGAGTTCGGCGCGTTCTGCGCGTTCCTGTGCAGCGTGCAGGCGGGGTACCTGACGGGGCAGAACATCCTGCTGGATGGCGGGGCGTATCCGGGGACGTTCTGAGCGGAAGGATGTACTGCGCGTGGAACGATGTGGCGGCTGGCGTGACATACAGGGCGTTACTCGGGTGAGGGCTCGGCGCTTGTGAGGCTGAGGTGGCGCCTGGGGCGTCACTTCAACACAGAGGCCACCATGGGTCCTTCCACCAAACTTCAGCCCAATGCTGTTCGCAAGATCTCGCGCTCGCTGAGTGCCCCCTCACCGGAACACGCCGCAAGGGTCACCACGCTTTCCAGGCAGCGCAGTTCCGCAGGGCACTGCGTGCAAAGCCATCTGGCCTCTCGCTCCGGGTCGCACATGTTCAAGGTGGCCTCGTTCGCCACCATGCAGAGTGTTCCGTTCCTGGCTGCGCGTTCGCGCGGACAGGTGCAGGATTTCAAGGCGCATTTCGATGCCTTGAAGAGCATGCTGGCGTACTACGACGACCAGCGTGTCAACGCGCCGCGCGGGAAGACCACGCCCGAAGTCCAGCCCGAGGACTGGATGCTCGCCCAGGAGATCGTGAACACCCTGACCACCTTTCCTGAATTTGCGCAGTTGGCGCCGGCGTTGAGCAACAGCATCGAGGCTCTGAAGCCTCTGCTGGGGCAGCCGGGACAGGCGCGATACAGCGCATGGACGGCGGTGGGCCGCACCGTCAAGAACTTTTGGCCTGCCGGCCATCAGGCGCCCGCTGCATCGCCGGCGGCGCAACAGCGGCAGGTTTCAGCCCCCGAGGCTGCGCCACAGCGCAAGCCGACCAGTTCCTGTCAGGCCGCGTGCCAGGACCTCGCGGACTGGAGCAAGGGCATCCAGACGGTCGGGAACACGCAGCAGATTGCGTGGAGCGACGTGCGCAAACGGGTGAATGGGATCGTCTCGAGCCCTGACTTCGAGACCCACGTCTCGCCGGACGAGCAAGCCGTGTTCACGGATCTGCAAAAGCTCAATGCTACTGACTCGGGGCGTTCCGGGCGATTCAAGGCTTGGGAGACTGTGCAAAAGCTGGTGTCGCAGCACACGGGCAGCCCSCCCCCGTCGGTGGGACAGTTTCGGACACTCTTGAATCGCATGCCCATCGGCGGGGTTTGGATGGACGCAGATGTGAAGGCGTTGATCCAGATGTGCAACACCGAGCGGTTCAATCACGCGGCCTGGGGGGCGGCCCTTGGCAATCAGATGTGGACGGTGGAGGTTGCTCTGAAGAACAACGCGCTGAATGCGGGGGCCGTGATGGAGAGATTGCTCGCCGATCTGAATCAGAAGTTCCCGCCCGCGTAGTCAGGCGACCGGCGCAGGCCCGGGCGGCGATGTCAGCCTTCGCCGAGCATCGGCGCCTGCGTCAACTCGGCATCGACGTTCATCAGCACGCTGGCGAGCGACAGCGCGCGCCACAGGTGGGGCGGCATCGCCATGATCGCTTCCGGCGACTTGGCGCTGGCGACCCAGGCGCCGATCTCGGCGTGCTGTTCGATGGTCAGCAGGTGGCGCCGTCGCATGTCGTCCAAGGTTTCCATGCTCGGTCTCTCGAAGATTGCGAGGAGCAGGGCTCGCGCCTCGTGCGATCCGATCATCGCACGAGGCTGAGAGCGGTCTCTCAGGGGAAGGTCGCCAGGAACACACCGTCGTTCGCCGTGATGACGAGTTGCTTGTCGCTGACGACAGCGACGGATCCGATCTGGCCGAGCGACGCCGGAAGTGCCCCCAGGATGTTGCCGGCGCTGCCGGGCTTGCCGACGACGGTGCTGACCACGCCGGCCGGCGTCACCTTTCGAACCGTCTTTGCGATCGGATGGCCTGTACCGCCGGCGCCGCCCAGATCGGCCACGTAGATGTTCTGCTGGCTGTCCACCGCAAGGCCCAGCACGACGCTGAAGCGAGCGGCGCTGCCCGTCGCATCTGCCGTGCCGCTTTGGCCGGCCGTGCCAGCCAGCGTCGTGACGGACCCGTTGGAGGTGATCCGCCGGATCGTGGCATTGCCAGTGTCGGCCACATAGATGTTGCCACCAGCGTCTGCCGCCAAACCGCGTGGATCGGTGAACCGAGCGGCGGTGCCTTGTCCGTCTGCCGAACCCCATTGCTGCACGTCGCCTGCGAACAGGGTGACCACGCCTTGAGGCGTGACACGCCGGATCGCGCTGTAGTTCGACACGAAGACGTTGCCGTTCGGATCCGCGGCAATGCCTCGCGGATCGGGCACCGTGGCGATCGTGGTCACTTCGCCCGCCGGGGTGACCTTGCGCACGCTGTTGTTGCCGGTGTCCGCGACATAGAGGTTGCCGTTCCGGTCGATGCAGAGGCCGACCGGGTCGGTGTCGCCTATCGAGTCGGAGTGAATCGAAATGAACCGGAACTGCGCATTGCTGCCGACGCCGTCGCTGTTGCCGCGCACGCCCGGTGTTCCCGCGAGTGTTGTCACGACACCCGCTGGTGTGATCTTGCGAATCACGTAATTCAGCGCGTCCGCCACGTACATGTTCCCTTGCGAGTCGACGGCCGAGCCTCCCGGTGCCTGGAATCGGGCGTTGCCACCGGTCCCGTCCGCGTAGCCGAAGTTGGATGCAAGTCCGGCGAGCGTGCTCACTTCGCCGTCCGATGAGATCTTCCGTATCGTGTGATTCTCTTCGTCGGCGACATACACGTTGTAGTGCGAGTCGACCGCTACGCCGTTGGGCCGGCGAAACCGCGCGTCCGTCCCGAAGCCGTCCGCGCTTCCACGCGTGACCAGCCTGCCGGCCAGCGTGCTGACGTCGCCCTGGGGTGTGATCTTTCGAATGATCTCGTTGAAGGCATCGGCGAGGTAGACGTTGCCGTCCTTGTCGACGGCCAGACCGCGTGGTTCCTGGAAACTGCCGTCGCTGCTGCCTTGCCCGTCGGCGAAGAACGTCGAAGTGCCGTCCGGGTTCACCTTGCAAACCTCGTAGCCGCCGAGGTTCGAGATGTACAGGTTGTCGGCGCTGTCAACCGCGATGCCAGAAGGATTCGACAGGCTGTTCGACCCGCAGGAGCTGATCGCCAGTGTCGTCACCACGCCTTGCGGCGTCACCTTTCGGATCGCGTTGTTCAAGCTGTCGGCCACGTACACGTTGCCATGGGTGTCCAACGCGAGGTCGGCAGGGCCGCTGAATCGGGCGCCTGCTCCGACGCCATCGGCGTTGCCGAGCGCTCCTGGTGATCCTGCGAGCGTGCTGACCAGCCCGTCGCGCGTGATCTTGCGGATCGTGCTGCTGCCGTCGGTCACGAACACGTTTCCGATCGCATCGGCAGCGATGCCTTGCGGCGCGTAGAACCGTGCAGCCAGGCCGAGGCCGTCGGCGGTGCCGGATTTGCCGGGCGAGCCGGCCAGCGTTTGCACCGCTCCTTCTGGCGAGATCTTGCGGATGGTGTGGTTGTGGTTGTCCGCCACGTAGATGTTTCCATCACCGTCGACCGCCACCCGCCACGGGTTGTCGAACCTGGCGTTGGAGGCCCAGCCGTCGCAGTTGCCGCTGCCTCCGGCGCTGCCGGCGAGCAGGGTCAATTGCCCGGCCTTGGCGGCGCCGGCAGACTGCGTGCTCAGCTGGGACGGCAGGGACGGCGACCCCCAGATGGACACGGCGGTGCAGATGCCGGCACTCAGCGCGTTCGCGACGCCGCTGTCATACGCCGCTTGCGCCACCGCCGCCGATGCGTTGAAGCCGCCATCGTCCTTGATGTCCTCCGTCAACTGCCGCGCGAAGGACAGCGCCGGCGATGCCAGTGACGAGTCGAACAGCGTTCCTGCGATCGGCAGCGCGGCCATCACGGCGCCGTAGCGGCCGGCCCAGGTGTTGGTGAGGGCGCCGCGTCCTGACGTGCTGGACAGCGGAATCATGAAGTTGCTGACGTCGGTGGTCTGGTAGGCGCTCGGCAGCTTGGCGTTCAATTGCGCCAGCATCAACGTGTTGGCCTGCTGCATGGCCACCTGTGTGAGCGCGGCCTGCGATCCGAACTGTCGCAGCGCCCACTGGTAGGCGGCTTCGGTCATCGGGTTGGCGCTGATGTGGTGCGTCAGCTGCGGAACCATCACATGCAGCTTCTGGCCCTGCAGCGCCAGCCAGGAGCGTTTGGCTTCGTCGAAGTACATGCCGTTGCCGCTGCCGTCGTCCCCGAACTCGACGATGAACGGACCCGTGTATGCGCGGGGGTAGAGCGACACCAGGAAGTCCTCGCTGAGTTCCGCGCTGCCCAGCAACTGACCGTCCGGCTTGTAGACGGTGGCACGCGCATTGCGCATCGCCGACAAGCCGGGGCCTGCCGAGCCGGAGCCCCCGTCTCCGGCGCCGACCCCGCTGCCGTCGCCGCTGTCGCCACCGCAGTTGCCGCCGCACGCATCGCCGCCGCTGACCACGATGAACTCGACCGCGACCGACAGCGTGACGGCGCGGCTGACGACGCTGCCTCCGGCGTTGCTCACGGTGACGCGGAACGACTTGCCGTTGTCCGATTCAAGTGCCGGCGAGAGGATCAGCGTGTATGCATTGCCGTTGGGCACGTCGCTCCAATGGGTTCCATCGGGGCTCGACTCCCAGCGGTACGACGGCGACGTGCCGGCGGCGGCCACCGTGAAGACGGCGTCCAGCCCCGCGTTGGCGGTGACGTTGGCCGGCTCGACGGTGATGCTCGCGGGCACGACGGAGGTCGTCACCGTCAGGGTGACCGGCCTGCTCGTGATGGACGAGCTGGCGTCCGACACCACCACACGCAGCTGCAGGTTGTTCTGCGCCAGGTTGGCGCCGAAGGTGTAGGCGGACGAGGTGGCTCCGGCGATGTCGACCCACGATCCGCCTTCGAGACGCTGCCACTGGTAGCGCTGGGCGCTGTTCGCGATCACGCCGAAGCTGGCCGTCGTGCCGTCGAGCACGCTCTGGTCGACCGGCTGCGACACGATGCTCAAGGGCACTGTGTCGTTGCCGCCCCCGCCACCGCCCGAGCCGATGATCGACGCGATGCCGAGGACGAAGAGGGCGGCGATGGCCACGCCGCGTGCCGCGATCGAGGTGAGTGCAGTCATGGCGGAGTCCGGGTGACAGGAGGGGGGCGAAGCCTTGCGAAGGCGAAGGCGAGCGCCGCGAGCGCACCGATCCAGCAGGCCGCGAGGTCGCAGGGATCGAAGGTGCCGCGTACGAGGTAGGCGGCGACACGGTTGGGCAGCAGCCAGCTCGCGTGCGTCTGATTCAGAAGCACGACGGCCGGCGGCCATACCATCGGGTGCTGAAGAACTTCAAAAGCGGAGTCGATGATCGCCCATGCGCCACACGCGGCGATGTGCATCGTGCGACTCGCAGGCAGCAGCAGGCAGGTCAGCAGGCTGGTCGCGAAAGCATGCGCGAGGCTCGGCAGGCTGCCGCCGAGCACCCCCAGGTGCGATGCGGATCCGTCCGCGATGCGCAGCATCGCGGGCAGCAGCGGTGCACTGCCGCGCGGACGATCCAGTGCGTAGACCGCGACCGCCAATGCGAATGCTGCAAATACGGCCAGCAGGGCTGCGTAGCGCGACGATGGGCTGTGCGGAATGTTCAAGCGGCATCCCTCATAGCTTCGCCAGAACGTTGTCCGGCATGAACGGTGGGAGACGAGATACCGGTGTCTGGGTTTTGCCGGTGAGCGCGGGGACCTTGCGGCTCATGTACAAGTCGAAACCCTTGTAGGTGATGCTGCGCTCGTTCAACAGGTCCGCTGCACCGCGCAGGCCGGTCAGGATGGCGGACGTGAAGGCGCCGTTTCCCAAGGCCGTGTTCTCCTGCGCAGGGGGCGCGCCGGAGGACGCCGCGAAGACAGCCAGGCTGCGTTCGCCGACCTGTTCGATGAACCGGACGAAGCCGCTGTCATAGCGGCCCGCGGGGCCCAGGACTCTGGAGGCACGGCAGGTGTCAACGAACAGCACCACGTGCCCGGGCAACTGGTTGAGTGCCTCGCGCAATGCCGTGTCATCGAGCGCCGGACCGCCGTCGCCGCCATCGGCCGTGGTGAACAGGTAGCTGCCGTCGCTGCGTGTCTGCCCGTGTCCCGCCAGGAATACGATGAAGTTGTCGTGTTTGGTGCCGGCATGCGCCAGCCAGGCCAGCGCCGATCGCACGTTGCTGGCGGTGGCATGAGCATCCAGCAGGCAACCTGCGATCACGTTTTCGTACAGCCGTCCTTCCTGCAGCCGAATGACCGAAACGAAGTCGGTCGCGTCCTTGGACGCGAATTGCAAGGGCTCCCGATTCCTTGCCCGGCCGGCGCCGATGGCCAGCACGAACAGCCGCTTCAGGCCCGCTGAGTTGGGCGCGCGTGATGCCGCGGTGGGGTTGTCGCCGCAAAGGGGCGTTGCCTCGGAGGGGGAGAGTGCGATGGGCGACGGCTCGGCCGCCAGCGCAGGCGCTGCAGCCTTCGTTTCGACGGTTCGACCTGGCCGCAGCTCCAGGTCGAGACGTTCCGAGTAGCCGTTCCCATCGCGCGCGGCAAGGTACAGCGCGGTGGCCGATGCCGGTACGTGAAGCCGCAGTTGCACCGAACGGTCGCCATCTGGTCCGCGAGCGGCTTCCACGGCAACGACGTTCTCCCTGCGTCCATCGACGCGTGCCTCGTACCGGATCGGACCACTGTCCGCCTGTGCTCGTACCACCAGGGCGATCTGGACCTCGACCTCGGTTTCGGCCGGGGCATCGGGCAGGTCGATCGAGCGGACCGGCGAGCGCAGCGTCGGCGGCATCTGCGCCACCCGGACTGGGGCTGCAAGGGGCGCAGCAGTCGTGCCGTCGGCGGCGATCTCTCGTTCCTGCTCCCGGGCAGCCAGCTGACGATCCAGCGTCTGCAACAGCAGGTCGATGTAGCGAGGCCGATGAAAGCGCTCGCGCAGACGAGCGGCGGGAAAATAGTCGGCCGCCGTACCGCTCTGACGGTTGAAGACCCAGCCGACCAGCCGATCGGCGCCCACTGACGCGTCGTAGTACCCGTCCGGCGACCAGACGATCCATCGGCGGTCGCGCAGCATCAGCACGGTCAGCAGTTCCTCGCCGTCGGTCGCCCGCAGCAGGCGCACCGTGCCGTCCAGCATCGCCACGCAGATGAGCTTGCCGCCGCGGCTGATGTTGACCGCACGCACTTCGGTGTGCATGGCCTTGCGCCACACCGGTGTCCCGCCGGGACCCAGCCGGTACAGCGCTTGGCTGGTGCCGAGCAAGGCGTCCCCGCCCGTCGCGAACAGGGCGGTCGCGCGAGACATCTCGTCCGCTGCCATGGGAATGCGCACCCCGTTGACCTGCGGATTGCGGTGGTTCTCCCAGTCGGAGGGCGCGTCCAGCATCGAGCGCCGCAGCAGCGGCGGGTTCAGCCCGGGGCCAGCATCGCCGCTGCGAATCAGACGTGTCGCGAGATCGAAGGTCACGCGATCGCGGCCGCCGTCAAGAGCCCAGCTGAGGGTCGAACCCTCCTCGCTGGCGAGCAGGTTACGCGCACCGTCCAGGTCGGGCAGCTCGGGCGGAGTCAGGGTTCCGCGACCTGCGCCGATGTCGAGCGTTCCCCAGGATCCATTGGCGCTGGCGAAGGCCAGGCGCCCTCCGGGCAGTGTCAGCAGGTCGGTGATGGTCGAGGGTGCGCCGGTCTCGATCTCGGCGCCTGTACGGTCACCGGGTTCGAAGACCACCAGCCGTGCATTGCGCCGTTCGAACGGATAGGAACCGGCCGCGTAGACGAATCGGCCATCGGGTGACCACGCCACGCTCAGCAAGGTGTCGCGTCCGAGTCGGGTGGGTGTCGGTCCCGCCGTGATCCGGCCGTTGGCCCAGTCCACGACATCCGGCCCCTTGCCGGGCAGCACATAGCCGATGGCAAGCAAGGTTCCCGAGGGCGAGAAGGCGAGCGAAGMCGGCTGGGCGGGCAGGTCGCGGCGGGTCTTTGCAGCGTAGTGCTGACCCTTGCCGTCGTATGACTGGGTGTAGACGCGCAGCGAGCCATCCAGGCTTGCGGCGGCCATGAGCCCGGGCGCCACGGCCACGCCATAGACGCTGTCGCCGAATTCGTCGACGAAGACCTGCTTACCCTCGGTATCGAAGGCCCGCAGGCCGCCGCGTCCTGCGAAGCCCGCGACGAGCAGACTGCCGTCGGGGCTCCACACCAGGCGCTTGACGTCTGCAGCGGGTGTGTCGATGCGCCGGATCGGCTCTCCGGAGCGGCTGTCGTACACCAGGATGAAGTGGCCTGTGCCGGTCGGCGCTGTTTCTGAACCGAAGCGGTTTCCGCCGATCGCGACCCACGGTCGCTTCGGATGCAGCGCCACGCCGTACACCCGACCGGCATCGGCGTGCCCGACCGGCGGGCGCAGCACGCGCTGCAGCTTGCCGGTCGACAGCGTCCACAGGCGCGCGGTCTTGTCGTCTGCACCGGTGACGACGAGGTCGCGCCTGTCATCGACAGCCAGCCGCCGAACGGCACCTGCATGACCTTCCAACTCGACTTGCAGGAAGCCGGCCTGCCCTGCGTCAGCCGCGCTCGGCGTAGCAGGCTGCGCGATGGCGGCCATGCTGATGAACCACAGCGCACCGAGCAGGCCGAAGGCTCGGCCCGGTGCCGCCCGTCGGCTATTGCCCTGTGCGTCCATTGAGCAACCCAGCGATCGAGGCGACGGTCGATGCGGCAGCGGCCGCCCACGCGCCAATGCGTTTCATCTGCCGAATCTGAACGGCGGCAGGCTGGTCGTCGGCACTGCAGGGCAGGAACCAGCGCTGGATCCAGTGGTCTGCTGGTTCGGAAGTGGGCGATTCGCTCCAGCGCATCGCCTGCGCTGCAAAGAAGCCGCCCAGCATGGCCAGTGCAATCGTGGTGACAAATCGGAGAGCCTCACGCCAATCGGTCGGGGAATGAGGGGCCAGTTCGAGCGGGGCGTCACCGACTGCCCAGGTGTGGAGGCCGGTTACCGCGGTCGTCAACCACACGGACAGGAAGGCGGTCGCGGCAATGCTCAGCAGGGTCAGGCCTGCTTGCCGCGCCGCGAGGCGGATGCCCAGCGAATAACCCGAGACCAGCGAGGCAGCCGCTGCGGCCGCGTACAGGTAGACGTCGGAGGTGTCATAGACCAGGACGAGCGATACCTCTGCCAGCAGGATGGCCACGATGGTCCAGCCGCAGCGGCTGAGCAGCCGGCGGGCCAGCGGCTCGGCGCGGCATGGTGCGATGGCTGCGGCATACGGCGCGAGCGACCGGACCGACTCCAGTTCGTGGCGCAATTCGCGCAGCAGGTCGACATCGCGGCCACAGGCGCTGCAGGCACGCGACTCGCCGGTCTTGGAGTGACAGTATGGGCACAGGTCCGCATCCGGCCAGCGGGCGAGCAGCGATCGTCCCGTACTCATCGCCCGGTTCCTCAAGGCCGCACCGTCAACGCGAGTTTGCGGACGCCATCGTGCAGCTGGTCGTCGCTGACGCTGATCAGGATTTCGTGCTGGCCGGGCGGAACGACCACCTCCTGGATATCGAGTCGTGAAGCGGTCAGGAAGGGCTTGACACGCTCCGTCAGGTTGACCGGCGGCTGGCGCGAGTAGACGAGGTTCACGCTGCCCGGATCGATCTTGGCATCGCCATGGGCGCGGAACGCGATCCTCAGGCGAAAGGGCGACTTCACCGGCTCCCCTGCCTTCGGTGACAGCACCTCGATGGTCGGTGGCAGCGTGACGCCTGACCTCGCGGTCAGTGTCGTGGACGGGAGGGCCGCTTCTTCCTTCGTGATCAGAATGAGCGGCGCGGCGGCGACGCTCCATGCCGACATCGACAGTCCTGCGGCAAGGGCCCTCAACAGCGGGCTTTTCAGCATGTGGCCTCCACTCGCTCTTCGCATTCGAGACCGGAAAATGCTATGGGAGTGCGGCAAGGTCCGCACCCTCACTACTAACTATGGACCGTCGGACACGGCTGACGTGAACTCGGCATGCACCCCGGCTGACAGCGCGCGAGTTGAACGGGACGATGCAGCCCCATGGACTCCATCAACCAGCAACAACCCGAGCAGAACCGCCAGGACCTGCAGGCCGCCGACGCCATCGCCCGTATCCGCGCGGTGGTCGACAAGAATTCATCGTGCTTCTTCTGCACCGCAAGCCGCATCGGCGACGCGGTCGCGGCAAGGCCGATGAGCGTGCAACAGACAGATGAGCGCGGCCACCTGTGGTTCCTCAGCGCGAATGACAGCCACAAGAATGCCGAGATCGCGGCCGACCCGCAGGTCACGCTGTACTTTCAGGCATCGAAGCACTCCGACTTCCTGCAGCTGCGAGGCCGCGCGACCGTCTCGACCGACAAGGCGAAGATCCAGGAACTGTGGGCCGCACCGATCAAGACCTGGTTCACCGGCGGCATCGACGATCCGCGCATCACCGTCATCGAGTTCGTACCGACCGATGGCTACTACTGGGACAACAAGCACGGCGACGCCATCGCCGGCCTGAAGATCCTGATCGGCGCGGCCGTGGGCAAGACGCTCGACGACTCGATCGAGGGGCGCGTCAGCTTGTAGCTACACACCTGCTCACATCCCCGCCGTTGCCAGTTGGAACCAGTTCCATAACACTGCCGCGACGCAGGCAATGACCTGCCAACCAGGGGACGGACGATGCGCAGGATTCACCTGAAGTGGAATGCCGCCGGCGTGGCCGCGGCGATCAGCCTGATCGGCACGCTGGCAGCGTGCGGCGGCAGCGAGAGCGGTACGGCGGATGCGCCGGCAGCTGATGCGCCGTCGGAATCGGCCGCCGCCTTCGCGCCCGCCACCGACACCACGCTGCCGCTGCAGGCCGAGCGCTACGTGCTCGCCAACACCGGCAGCAACCAGTGCCTCGAAGCGGCCTCCGACAACGCTGACGGCGCCCGCTTCCGCTTCGCCGACTGCAGCGGTGCCGCGGCCCAGTCCTTCAATGTGAGCCTGGATGCTTCAGGGCGCTACAAACTGTTGGCGAGCAGCGGTCGCGCGATGGATGTCGCGGGCGCCTCGGCGGCCGACGGTGCCACCGTGCAGCAGTGGCAGGACAACGGCACCAACGCGCAGCGCTTCACCTTCAAGCGGCTCGGCGGCAACCGCTTCGCGCTGGTGAATGCCGGAAGCGGCAAGTGCGTCGCGCCGTCGAGCAGCACCGGCCTGCAGCAGCTCGCCTGCAAGGACGAGCCCGCGCAGTCCTTCACCGTTCATCCCGTGGCCAGCGGCGGCAAGGCCGGCCCGGCGGTGGGCCGGTACTCGGTGCGTTCGGTGCATTCGCAGCTGTGCGTCGGCATCGAAGGCGCGAGCACCGCCGATGCCGCACGCCTGCTGCAGGCCGCGTGCGCCAGCGATGACGCACAGCGCTTCGACATCGCATCGGCCGGCGGCGGCGCCTGGCGCTTGACCAACGTTCGCAGCGGCAGGTCGATCAGCGTCGCCGCATCGTCCACCGCCAATGGCGCGGCCGTGCAACAGCTCGCCGATACCGCCGGCGCGAACCAGCGCTACACCGCCACCGCGATCGGCGATGCCTTCGAGCTTAAGGCGCGTCACAGCGGCAAATGCCTCGACGTGCGCGACTTCAGCACCGCGGTCGGCGGCGTGGTGCATCAGTGGGATTGCACCCGCACCGACAACCAGCAATGGCGCCTCGTGCCCGACGCCGGCACGATCCCCGCCAACCCGGTAGGCAAGAGTGCCAAGCGCGGCATCGCCTATGACGTGGCCACCACCGCCGACCTGAACGCGCTGTCGCCCGGCGTGTCCTGGTGGTACAACTGGTCGCCCCGGCCCAAGCTGACACCGCCGGCCGGCACCGACTTCGTGCCGATGCTGTGGAACTTCAGCTTCAACGACGCCGAGATCGAGGCGCTGCTGAAAGCCAACCCGCAGTACAAGTACCTGCTGGTGCTCAACGAGCCCAACCTGTGGGGCCAGGCGACGATGTCGCCGGCCGATGCGGCGGCCGCCTGGCCGCGCGTCGAGGCACTGGCCGCCAAGACCGGCGTGAAGATCGTCGGCCCGCAGATCACCTGGGGCAACCTCGCCGGCTTCGAGGATCCCGTCGTCTGGATGGACGCCTTCCAAGCCGCCTACCGCAATGCCAACGGCCAGCGCGCGCCACGCATCGACATGATCGGCTTCCACTGGTACGACTACGGCCTGGCCGCGCAGCTCGACCGCCTCACCAAATACGGCAAGCCGTTCTGGGTCACCGAGTTCGCGAACTGGCACACCGGCGACGGCTCGGCGCAGATCGACAGCGTGGCCAAGCAGAAGGCGCAGATGGCCGAGATGGTCGGCGTGCTGGAGAACCGCGCCGATGTCGTGCGCTACGCCTGGTTCACCGGCCGCTGGAGCAACGACGTGCACTTCTCGAGCCTGCTCGGTGCCGACGGCCAGCTCACCGAACTCGGCAAGTACTACCTGACGCTGCCCTACAAGCCCTGAGCATCCGCGGCCACGCCGGCCGACACGTCGCGCACCGGCGGTTGCCCATACAGCCGCGCGTACTCGCGGCTGAACTGCGACGGGCTCTGGTAGCCCACGCGGTGGCCGGCGGTCGCGACGCCCAGCCGCTCCACCACCAGCAGCCGGCGCGCCTCGTGCAGGCGCAGCTGTTTCTGGTACTGCATCGGCGTCAGCGCCGTCACCGCCTTGAAGTTGTGGTGCAGCGACGATTCGCTCATGCCGACGTGCGACGCGAGATCCTCGATGCGCAGCGGCTCGGCGAAATGCCGGCGCAGCCAGTCGACCGCCTTGCCGACCCGGTTGCTGCGGCTGTCGGCCGACATGATCGCGAGCAGCCGCCCGCCGTCGGGGCCGGTCAGCAGCCGGTACAGGATCTCCTCCTCGACCAGCGGCGCGAGCGCCGGGATGTCGTTCGGACTGTCGAGCAGGCGCAGCAGGCGGATCACCGCGTCCAGCAGCTCGGGCGGTGCGCGGTTCACGGTGACGCCGCGCAGGCCGTCGCCGGGCGGCGCGGCCTGTGGCGCGCGCACGYGGCGCAGCAGCTCGGTGAGCCGCACGCCATCGATCGACATGCCGAGTCCGAGGCTGGGTGATGTTTCGGTCGCGACGGTGACGCGCGAGACGATCGGCAGGTCGACCGAGGTGACCAGGTAGTCGCCGACGCCGTAGCGGTACTCGTCGTTGCCGAGCGTCAGGATCTTCTCGCCCTGCGCCAGCAGCGCGAAGCAGGGCCACTGCGCAGCGTAGTGCGGCTGCGACGGTGACGAACAGCGGCCGAAGAACAGGTTGCCGATGGCGGTCGTCGCCTGCCCGTCGGCGGGCGCGTGGCGGGCGATCAGCGCGGCGATCTCGGCGTAGCGGTCAAGGGTCGAAGCCATGCCCACGATCTTGCACGAGACGCTGCGCGTTGCCGTGTCACGAGCGCACGATTTGCAGGATCGTGCATGAGTTCTGGAGGATCCGGCTAACGGGTCTCGGGCCGGCTGCAGGATGATGCGAGCCGTCTCACCGGAGGAAGCCCATGACCGAAGCGATCGAAATCACCACCTTCAAGCTCGCGAACTGCACCTGCGACGACTTCATCGATGCCAACGTCGAGATCGACGACTGGCTCAAGCGCCAGGCGGGATTCCGCTCGCGCCGCCTCGCGCAGTGGAACGACGGCACCGTCGTCGACATGCTGATCTGGGATTCGGCCGCGCACGGCCGGGTCGCGATGGCGCGGCTGATGAACGAGATGGGCCACTCGCGCGTGCACGCGATGATCGACCAGCCGACGGTGTCGTGGAGCGTGGCGCCGGTGCGGCACCAGATCTGAACGCGCCGCGTCCGACCGATTCACTCCGCCCGCTGCACCGCCCGCGCCTTCAGGCGCCGCTCGATCGCCGCCACCAGCTGCTCCTGCGTGAACGGCTTGGCCACGTAGTCGTCCATGCCGGCGGCGAGGCAGGCTTCGACGTCGCCCTTCATCGCGTTCGCGGTGAGGGCGACGATCGGCAGCCGGGCCAGGTCGCTGACGCCCTCGGCACGCTCGATCTCGCGCAACCGCGCGGTCGCCTCGAAGCCGTCGACCACCGGCATCAGGCAGTCCATCAGCACCACGTCGAAGGCATGGCTGCGCGCCGCGTCGATCGCGGCCTGGCCGTCGGACACCACCTGCACGTCGTAGCCGGCCAGCCGCAGCATCTGCGCCGCCACCTCCTGGTTCACCAGGTGGTCCTCGGCCAGCAGCACGCGGGCGCTGCGCACCGGGGCGGCCACCGGCAGCGCAGCCGCCGGCAGCACTGCGTCGGGCACCGGCTGCGCTTCATGCGCCAGCAGGTCGATCAGCGCGCGCCGCAGCTCCTGCTTGCGCACCGGCTTCGACAGCCAGCGCTCGACGCCCAGCCGCGTCAGGCTGATCGCCGGCATGTCCAGCCCCTGCGAGCTCAGCATCACGATCTTCAGTCCGTCGAGCCGGCGGTTCGCGCGGATGCGCTGCGTCAGCGTCAGGCCGTCCATGTCGGGCATGTGCACGTCGAGGATCGCCAGGTCGTGCACCACCGGCCGCTTGCTCATCAGCTGCAGCGCATGCTCGCCGCCCTCGGCGGTGTCCACGCGCAACCCCCAGGCGCTCAGCTGGTGGCGCAGGATGTCGAGGTTGGTCGTGTTGTCGTCCACCACCAGCACCTGCAGCCCCTGCAGCGCCGCGGCCTCGCGGTCGGTCAGCAGGGTCGTGCTGTCGGGCACCAGCCGCATCGGCAGCGAGAACCAGAAGCGCGAGCCCTCGCCGCGCGTGCTCTGCAGCTGCAGCTTGCCGCCCATCATCGCCACCAGCTGGCTCGAGATCGTCAGGCCCAGCCCGGTGCCGCCATGGCGCCGCGTGCGGGAGCTGTCGGCCTGCGTGAAGGCATCGAACACCCGCGCCTGGTCGGCCGTCGAGATGCCCGGGCCCGAATCCGACACCGCGAACTCCAGCAGCGCCGCATGGTTGTGCGCCGCGCTGCTGGCCGGCATCTTGGTCACCGAGATCATCACGTGCCCGCGCTCGGTGAACTTCACCGCATTGCCCAGCAGGTTCATCAGCACCTGGCGCAGCCGCGCCGCATCGCCGTAGGCGCGCACCGGCAGGTCGGGGCCCATCTGGCAGATCACCTCCAGCCCCTTGGCATGCGCCTGCACCGCCAGCAGCTCGGCCACGTCGTAGGCCACCTCGCAGGGGTTGAACGGCAGCGATTCGACCTCGAACTTGCCGGCCTCGATCTTCGAGAAATCGAGGATGTCGTTGATGACGCCCAGCAGCGCCTGGCCCGAGCGGTGCGCGCTGTCGGCAAAGCGGCGCTGCTGGTCGTTCAGCGTCGTGCCCATCAGCAGCTCGGTCATGCCGAGCACGCCGTTCATCGGCGTGCGGATCTCGTGGCTCATGTTGGCGAGGAACTGCGACTTGGCCTGGCTGGCCGCCTCGGCCGCATCCTTCGCGGCCTGCAGCTCGGACAGGTGCTGAGCCTTCTCGGCCGAGGCCAGCTCCATGCGCCGGCGGATCAGGAAGCCGTAGACCAGCATGCCCAGCGTGATCGCGGTGACGCCGACGGCGCTCGCGAACTCGAGCCAGCGGTAGCGGCCCACCGACTGGCTCAGCGCATCGAACTGCGCCTTCTGCAGCGTGCGCGAGATGCGCGAGACACCGCGCAGGTCTTCCTGCAGCAGCGCATAGCTGCGGTCGACCTCGACCATCGCGCGCGAGGCCGCATCGAGCCGCTGCTCGCCGAAGCGCTGCAGCGTGGTCTCGGATTGCTCGACCATGCGCTGCACCGTGTTGCCGGCCGATTGCAGGCCCTGCACCATCAGCTCGCGCTCGCCTTCGGCCGGGTGGGCCTCGAAGCGCTGCATCGCGGCCGCGAGCGCCTGCTTGAAGCGCCCGTGCGCGGCATGCAGCCGCTCGCGCTCGTGGTCGACCTGGCCCGACGCGAAGATGTCGTTGGCCGGGGCGTCGACCTCGCCGGCCAGGCGGCGCAGCTCACCCAGCGCCTCGAAGCGGGCGGCCCAGCCGCGGTCGGCGGCGAGCGAATCGCCGAAGCGCTCGTTGACCTTGACGCCCAGGAACTGGTCGAGCCCGATCACCACCAGGATCAGCAGCGCGGCCGCACCGTACAGCAGTTGCCACGAGCGCTTGCGAGCGGAGGGAACTGCGACGGGGCCGGAAGGTGTCATGGTGTCCTGCGAGGCGCTGCGCGGGATGTTACGACGATCCCCGCGGCAATCAATCCGAACGCCGCGACGTGGTACCACTGCGGCCCTTCGCCCAGCATCGCGGCCGACATCAGCGCGGCGAACACCGGCGTCAGGTTCGCGAAGAAGGCCGCCACCGCCGGCCCCACCGCGGTGACGCCCGCGCCCCAGCAGAAGTACGCCACGATCGACGGGCCGATCGCCACGTAGGCGAGCGCCGCATACACCGCGCCGGACCACATGATCGGCTGCCCGCCGAGCGCCTGCTCGGCGCCCGCGCCGGCACCGGCCCACAGCGCACCGAAGCCGACCTGGGCGAGCAGGAACTCCGCGGCGCTCCAGGGCGGCCGTTCGGGCGGGCGCATCGAGGCCGGCGGGCGCGCCAGCATCCAGCTGTAGACCGCCCACAGCGCGGTGGCCAGCAGCATCAGCAGGTCGCCGGGCACCAGGTGCAGCTGCAGCAGCGTCGACGGGTGGCCGTGCGACAGCACCAGCGCCACGCCGAGCAGCGACAGCACGGCGCCGGCCCCCTGGCGGCGCGTCGGCCGCTCGCCGTAGGCCAGCGCGCCGACCGCGAGCATGAAGAGCGGCGAGCTGGCGGCGATCAGCGTCACGTTGATCGGCGTGGAGGTGGTGACCGCCATGTACTGCAGCGCGTTGTAGCTGCCGACGCCCATCAGACTGAGCGGTGCGAGGTAGCGCAGGCGCGCGGCGAGCTCGCCCGGGCGCCTGAACAGGCGCCAGCCGATCGGCAGCAGCAGCACGAAGGCGAGCGACCAGCGCAACGCGTTCAGCGCGAGCGGCGGCACGCTGCCGACCATCAGCCGCCCGACCACCGCATTGCCGGCCCACAGCAGGGGCGGCAGCGTCAGCATCAGGATGATGCGGGGATGGAGGGCCGTCATGCCGCGGGCATCGCGGCGCCGCAGTTCCAGCACTGCTCGAACGGCCCGTCGATCACTTCATGGCATTGCGGGCAGGCCCACAGATGGCGGCGCGGATGCTGCAGCTCGTCGAGCCGCACGAGGGCGCGCGCATGGTCGGCCTCGTCGTCGACCCACAGCTCGGGCAGGGTCTCGCTGGGCGGCACGCCGCCCGACAGGCTGCTCGCGAACGCGCGTTGCACGGTGGTGGGGATTCCCGTCTGCGTGAGCATGTCGGCCCAGAGCTGGGCGAGGGCGAGGTTGGGTGCGGTGGTGAGGCGTTTCAAGACCGGGTGCAGGCAGGGTCGCGGGAGTGCTGGCACGATAACGCATCCACTGGAGCAACCCATGCCACTTACTGCACATGCCGTCCGCCTCGACCGAGCCGGCGGCCCCGAGACCCTGACGCTGTCGGAGGTCGTGGTCGGCGAGCCCGGCCCGGGCGAGATCCGCATCCGCCACCATGCGATCGGCATCAACTACATCGACGTCTACCACCGCAGCGGTGCGTATCCGCTGCCGGCGCCGTTCGGCCTCGGTGTCGAGGGGGCCGGGGTGGTCGAGGCGGTGGGCGAGGGCGTCACCCACCTGCGCGCCGGCGACCGCGCGGCCTACGTGAGCCAGCCGCCCGGTGCCTACGCGACGCTGCGGGTGATGCCGGCCAAGTGCGTCGTGAAGCTGCCCGACGCGATCGGTTTCGACGAGGGCGCGGCGATGATGCTGAAGGGCTTCACCACGCAGTACCTGCTGCGCCGCACGCTGCCGCAGGCCGGGCTCGTGGCGGGCGACTTCGTGCTGTTCCATGCCGCGGCGGGCGGCGTCGGGCTGATCGCCTGCCAGTGGGCGCGTGCGCTCGGGCTGCAGCTGATCGGCACTGCGAGCACCGACGAGAAATGCGCTGCCGCGCAGGCACATGGCGCGGCCTTCACGATCAACTATGCGCGCGAGGATTTCGCGGCCCGGGTGCGCGAGATCACCGGCGGCAAGGGCGTGAAGGTGGTCTACGACGGTGTCGGCCGCGACACCTGGGACAAGTCGCTCGACTGCCTGCAGCCGTTCGGCCTGATGGCCAGCTATGGCAGCGCGTCGGGCAAGGTGCCCCCGTTCGACCTGGGCGTGCTCGGCGCGAAGGGCTCGCTGTTCCTGACGCGGCCCACGGTGTTCACGCACATCGCGACCCGCGAGTCGACCCAGGCGATGGCCGACGAGCTGTTCGCGATCGTGGCCAGCGGGCAGGTGAAGATCCCGGTGGAGCACCGCTACGCGCTGAAGGATGCGGGGCAGGCGCACGTCGACCTGGAATCGCGCAGGACGGTGGGCGGGTCGGTACTGATTCCGTAGTTCGAGCTTTGCTGCGACCGGCGCGCCCCAGCCTCCCCGCCCGCGCCTTCCGCGCCAACGCGACAAGTTCGATATGTAGTGCGATACATTTCGGGGTTCTCCACGCTGTAGCAACTCCCATGCGCCTCGCCGCCCGCCTGCTGACCGCTGCCTTCTCGCTTCTCGCCCTCGGCGCCCACGCCGCCGACCTGACCGTCTCGGCCGCCGCCAGCCTGACCAACGCTTTCAAGGAGCTGGCCCCCGCCTTCGAGGCGCAGAACCCGGGCACCAGGCTGCTGCTGAACTTCGCGGCCTCCGACGCGCTGCTGGCGCAGATCGCGAAGGGCGCGCCGGTCGACGTGTTCGCGTCGGCCGACCAGGAGACCATGGACCGCGCGCAGGCGCAGCAACTGGTGGCCGCCGGCTCGCGCCGCGATTTCGTCAACAACTCGCTGGTGCTGATCGCGCCGTTCGACAGCACGCTGGCACTGGGCGCGCTGGCCGACCTGAAGCAGCCCGGCGTCAAGCGCATCGCGTTCGGCCAGCCGAGCGGCGTGCCGGCCGGCCGCTACGCGAAGGGTGCGCTCGAGGCCGCGAAGCTGTGGACCGAGCTCGAACCCAAGGCCGTCTACGCGCAGAACGTGCGCCAGGCGCTCGACTACGTCGCGCGCGGCGAGGCCGAGGCCGGCTTCGTCTACGGCACCGACGCCGCGCTGCTGAAGGACAAGGTCAAGCTGGCGCTGACCGTGCCCACCGACACCCCGATCCGCTACCCGGTCGCCCGCGTCGCCGGCGGCCCGAACCCGGCAGCCGCGCGCGCCTTCGTCGACTACCTGCTGTCGCCGGCCGGCCAGGCGGTGCTGGCGCGCTACGGCTTCCAGAAGCCGTGAACGCCGCGGAGTCCGCGTGGATCCCGCTCGCGCTGTCGCTGAAGGTGGCGGGCTGGGCCACGCTGATCGACCTGGTGCTCGGCGTCGGCCTCGGCTTCCTGCTGGCGCGCGGCCGCTTCCCCGGGCGCGAGCTGCTCGATGCGATCCTCACGCTGCCGATGGTGCTGCCGCCCACCGTGCTCGGCTACTACCTGCTGGTGCTGATCGGCAAGCGCGGCTGGCTCGGCGCCTGGCTGTACGAGCATCTCGGCATCCAGCTGATCTTCACCTGGCAGGGCGCGGTGATCGCGGCCGCCGTGGTCGCGCTGCCGCTGGTGCTGAAGGCGGCGCGCGCGGCCTTCGAGGGTGTCGAGCCGCAGCTCGAGAACGCCGGCCGCGTGCTCGGGCTGTCGGAGGCGGCGGTGTTCTTCCGCATCACGCTGCCGCTCGCCTGGCGCGGCATCCTGGCCGGCCTGCTGCTGTCGTTCGCGCGCTCGCTCGGCGAATTCGGCGCGACGCTGATGGTGGCCGGCAGCATCCCCGGGCGGACGCAGACGCTGTCGGTCGCGGTCTACGAGGCAGTGCAGGCGGGGCAGGACGGCGTGGCCAACGTGCTGGTGCTGATCACCTCGGTGACCTGCATCGTCGTGCTGCTGCTGGCCGGAAGGCTGCTGCGGGGGAGGGCCGTGCGATGAGCTTCGAGGTCGACATCCGCAAGACGGTCAGCAGCCCGCAGCGGCGCTTCGAGCTGCAGGTGCGCTTCACGTCGCAGGCGCGGCGCACGGTGATCTACGGGCCGTCGGGCGCCGGCAAGACGCTGACGCTGCAGGCGATCGCCGGGTTGCTGCGGCCGGATGCCGGGCGCATCSTCTTCAACGGCGAGACCCTGTTCGATGGCAGTGCTCGCCTCCTGGTGCCGGCCCGGCAGCGCCGCTTCGGCTACCTGTTCCAGGACTACGCGCTGTTCCCGCAGCTGAACGTGCGGCAGAACATCGCCTTCGGGCTGCAGCGCGGCTGGCGCAACCCGCCGCGCGACGTGGGCGGCGAGGCGGTCGAGCGCTGGCTCGCGGCGCTGGAGCTGCAGCCGGTGGCGTCGCAGCTGCCGCACCAGCTGTCCGGCGGCCAGCGCCAGCGCACCGCGCTTGCG
>NZ_JBFUFQ010000019.1:0-51645 GCF_056403355.1 Rhizobacter sp. P2_H3
GTCGCCGAGACCGGCGCAGCGGCCCCGGACGACGCGGAGACCGCGAATGCCTAAGGGCCTGCTGTTGACCCTCGCACTGCTGTGCAGCGCCGGCGGCATCGCGTGGCTGGCGCTGGCGATGGAGGTGCACTGGCAGCAGGTGCGCGCCAGCGCGGCCGGGCCGGACCGGCGCACCGCGATCGGCCTGCGCGTGCTGGGCGGCGCCGCGTTGGCGGTGTCGTTCGGGGCCTGCCTGCTCGCCGATCACGTGACGATGGCAGTGCTGGTGTGGGTGATGTCGCTGGCGGCATCCGCCCTGCTGGTGGCGCAGGCGCTGGCCTGGCGACCCCGCTGGCTCGCGTGGCTGACAGCACCCTGGGCGGGAAGGCAATCCCACTGACGCGCAGTGCCTTTCCGCCGGGCGCGGCCGAGAATGGCGCCGCGCCATCGGGGCGTTCCACGGGAGAGGTTCGATGAAGACGACGAAGCTGCTGCAGGTTGCGGCGGGGGGCCTGGTGTCGCTGCTGACCGCCACGTCGGCATGCGCCGCGGGCTGGACGCTGACCGACCTGGGCACGGTGGGCGGCGCCGCCAGCGTCGCGGACGGCATCAACAACGCGGGCCAGGTCGTCGGCTATGCCGAAGCGGCCGACGGTTCGCCCCGCGCGGTGATCTGGACGGCCGGCATCGCGACCGTGCTGAGCCCGGGGCTCGGCCGCGCCCTCGCCGTCAATGCCAGCGGCGTGGCGGCGGGCAGCGTGCTCAGCGCCGACGGCACGGCGACCGATGCCGCGCTGCTGTCGCCCGCCGGCGTGGCCGACGTGGGCACGCTGGGCGGCAGCTTCGCGATCGTCGTCGGGATCAACGACAGCGGCCAGTTCGCCGGCTACTCGCGCCGCGCCGACGGCAAGGACCACGCCTTCCTCGCCACCGCCGCCGGCATGGCGGACCTGGGCACCTACGGCGGCGACTACAGCCAGGCGTATGCGATCAACAACGCCGGGCTGGTCGTCGGCTCCGCGTACGACGCCGCGGGCAAGTCGCGCTGCTTCCTGTCGAGCGGCGGCGGCCTGGTCGATCCGGGCACGCTGGGCGGCACGTTCTGCAATGCCTTCGCGGTGAACGACAGCGGCCAGGTCACCGGCAGCAGCGCCACCGCGGCCGGGATCGGCCATGCGTTCCTTCTTGGCGCGCAGGGCATGGTTGACCTGGGCACGCTGGGCGGCAGCAGCAGCCTCGGCAAGGCGATCAACCGGCACGGCCACGTCGTCGGCTCGGCACGCACGGCCGCCAACCAGACGCATGCCTTCCTGCACGACGGCACGACGATGGCAGACCTGGGCACGCTGGGCGGCACCACCAGCATCGCGACCGGCGTCAATGCGCAGGGCCAGGTCGTCGGCAACTYGACGATCGCCAGCGGCGCGAAGCAGCCGTTTTTCTACGCCGGCGGCGTGATGGTCAACCTGAACACCGCGGTGCCGGGGCTGTCGAACATCAACGCCGACAAGCTGTACCTGAACGATGCGGGGCAGATCGCCGGCACCGGCACCATCGGCGGCCAGCAGCACGCGTTCGTGCTGACGCCGCTCCCCTGATCGAGCGCGCGGCAGCTCAGGCTTGCGGCAGCTCGAGCAGGCGCAGCACCGGATACAGCCGCCACTCGGGCTCCGCATAGCGCTGCGCGGCGAGGAAGATGAAGCCGAGCACCGCATCGCGATCGCCGAGCAAGCCGGGGTGGGCCGCCTTCCATGCCTCGAAGCGATCGCGCAGGCCAGGCTCTTCGGCCAGCAGCCGCTCGGCCTCGTCCTCGAACACGTAGTCGCTGAAGGCCTCCTTCCTGTCGAGCACGCTGTCGAAGAACGCCCAGCGGAACAGGCTGTCGATGCCCAGCGGCTCCAGCACCTCGACGATGAAGCGGTCGTGCGGCCCGCCGAGCGGCACCAGCCAGTCGCCTTCGGCCACGTCGAAGAGGCGGGCCTCGGTCTCGACCTCCAGCTCATCGTGCAGGTGCCGGCCTTCGAACGGCGCCCGCCGTTTCTCGAAGTGCACGATGCGGCAGGCCTCGGCCCGCACGCGGTCGGCGCGCGCCACGCGCTGCAGGCTCACCCCGTGCGCCTGCAGGCGCAGCACCACGTCGTGCCAGGCCTGCGGCAGCAGGTAGGCACGCGGCGGCCGCACGCTGGCGGTGGGCTGCCAGCGGTCGAAGTACGCGATGTCCTTCTCCCACGGCGCCTTCCGGTCGTAGCGCAAGCGCTGGTAGCTGCCGAGGCGGCTCGGTTCATGCACCGCGGTGAAGCCGCCGAAGCGCACGGGCCGGCTGCGCTGCAGGTCGAGCTGCCAGTCGAGCGCGACCGGCGCGCCACCCGCGATCGCCGCGCGATCGGCCGCACGCGCGGCGCGGATCGCGTCACCGTGCGCCACGGTGTGCGCAAGCGCCGCTTCCACCAGCGCGCGCGTGCCGTGGTAGCGCGCCTCGAACGGCTTCAGCATGTGCGTCTCGGGCATGAAGCCGATCGTGTGGTGCAGCGCCGCGTAGCCGGTGGAGAAGCGCGGCGAGTCGAGGAAGTCGGCAATGCCGTCGTCCGGGATCTCCTTCAGCGTGTTCACGTACGGGCACATCGGGAAGCCGCGCTGCGCCATGCCGGCGTACAGCGCGGGCAGCATCGCCTCGCGCAGGTGCGCGCCGGTGCGGCCGCCGAGCTTGTCGGGCTGGGTCGCGATCAGCGTCACCACGTGCTGGTAGTCGGCACCGTTCGAGGTGTGGGTGTCGACCATCACGTCCGGGTCCCAGCGGGTGAACACCTGCGCGAAGCTGCGGGTGTTCAGGCTGTCGGCCTTGATGAAATCGCGGTTCAGGTCGAGGTGGCGCGCATTGCCGCGGAAGCCGAAGGCCTCCGGCCCGTTCTGGTTGACACGGCTGGTGTCCTGCCGGTTCAGCGCCCCGTCGACGTTGTAGACGGGGATGTAGACCAGCACGGTGCGCCCGAGTGCCGCGCGCCGTGCCGGATCGAGGCACAGGTCGCGCAACAGCGCCATGCAGGCGTCGATGCCTTCGGGCTCGCCAGGGTGGATGCCGTTGTTGTTGAAGAACACCGGGCGCCCGGCGGCCTTCACCGCCTGCGGATCGAAGACGCCGTCGGTCGAGAACACGCCGACGTGGATCGGCACGCCGGCGTCGGATCTTCCGGCCTCTTCGAAGCGCAGCCACCCACCGAACGCCTGCGCCAACCGCTGGTGGAAATCGATGCAGGCGCGCCAGGTGGTGGTCTGGTTGCCGTTGCCCCGCTCGAACGGGGTTGCCCAATCGTCGTGATGGATGTCCATCGCCGAAGTCTAGGCGGTACGATCATGCGATGCCGACACCCTCCGAACTCATCGACGAGAAGATCGCGGGCCTCGCCGACTGGCGCGGCGAGATGCTCTCGAAGCTCCGCAAGCTGATCACGCAATCCGACCGCGGCGTCACCGAGGAATGGAAATGGGGCACCGCCGCCTGGTCGCACCACGGGCTGATCTGCACCGGCGAGACCTACAAGAAGGCCGTCAAGCTGACCTTCGCGAAGGGCGCCTCGGTGCCCGACCCCGCGGGCCTCTTCAACTCCAGCCTCGACGGCAACGTGCGCCGCGCGATCGACTTCCACGAAGGCGACAAGCCGGACGCCGAAGCGCTGAAGGCCTTGTTCCGCGCCGCGATCGCGGTGAACAAGGCGTCGGCGTCCTGACCAGGCCTTCAGTCGCCGATGTGAATCGTCACCACCGCGGCACCGACGCCGCCGTGCCGGTCGGTGACGGCGTAGACGAAGTAGTCGACGCCGCTGGTCATGCCTACGGGCGGCGTATAGGTGACGGTGCGGCCGTTCAACACCGCCTGGCCGCCGAAGCTGGTGGCCGTGCCGGGCAACGCGTATGACAACGGCCCCCATCCGCGGTCGTGCGTGAGCCGGGACAGGTGAATCTGCGCGGGCACGCCGGCGGCCGTGCGGATCTCGGTGGAGGCCGCGTGGGGCGGCGTGTCGCGGCCGAGCGCGGCCACGCGCTGGTCGAGCCAGCCGGTGATGGATCCGATGACCGTGTTCTCGATGCCCAGGAAGCCGTGGTAGGCCAGCGGCCCGCAGACATCGGGCGACACGCCGTTGCCCGAGGTGGTGACGCGCACGCCGCCGGTGCCGATGCTGAACGACGCATCGTTGCCCGCGGCGACCAGGCTGTCGTAGAACGCGCGCGATCCGGCCGGCGAGACGCCGGCGCAGCCGTCCTCGGCATGCCACACCACCTGCGTGGGACGGCGCACGTACGAGGGCTGCAACATGGGCACGCCAGGCTTGCCCACCCACAGGCGGTGAGTGCCGTCACTGAGGTCCAGGGTGACGGTGCTGGAGCTGACGATGCCGGTGGCGATGAGGTTCTGCGCCACCACCGAGATCGCGCCGCGGCTGGTGCCGGACAGGAACACGGGCAGGCGGCCGGTGCCGAGCGATTCGAGCACGCGGAGGATGTCGACCGCATGGTCGACCGACACGCGGTAGTAGTCGGTCGCGGTGGTCACGTTCGTCGAGCCGGGCACCAGGCGCGGGCCGGGCACCGGCCGGTCCAGCGCCACGGCGAGGTAGCCCGCATCGGCCACGAGTTGTGCGGTGCGCACGACGAAGTTGTTGGCACCGCCGGTCACGTCGCCGGCGCCGGTGTCCAGGTTGCCGCGGATGGCCATGTTGAAGTCGCCGCCGCCGAGCAGCACCACCACCGCCTTCGGCGGCCTGCCGTCGGACGGCCAGTTGACGAAGTAGTCCATCGTCACCGGGCCGTCGATCGAGACGCGGGTGGTGGTGCTGCCGTAGTAGGCGCAGCCGTTGGACTTGGTGCGCGTGGCCAGCACGCCCTCCGGCGTGACGGTGCTGTCCTGCCGGCAGGTGGCCAGCGTGGCATCGCCGTAGACCACCAGGCGGGCCGTGCCTTCGACGGCGAGGCCGCCCCGGTCGGTGACGCGGTAGGTGAAGGAATCGGTGCCCGCGGTGGCCGGGGCGGCGTAGATCACGTGCCGGCCATCGGGCGAGACGGCGGCCGAGCCGGACTGCGGTGCCGACAGCAGCTCGATGCGGTGCGGGCCGCGCTGGTCGGCGTCGTCGACCAACGGCTTCAGCGTGACGACGCTGTCCGTGTGGACGGCGCGGCGGATCTCGGTGAATGTCGGGACATCGTTGCCCGGGCGGGGGTGGGCGTGGACAGCCGCCGCAGCGGCCACGAGCGCCAGGGCGGCGAGGGTTGCTTTCAAGGTCATGGGGGACTCCTCCGTGAGTGGCGGGGAGCGTACGACCAAGATTCGAGCGCCTCAAACCCTCTTGCGGGGGAGCCCTGCCAGGCCCGGCCGCAATTGCTGCCACCGCCTCGTCGGACGCGTCGCCGCGTCAGGGCTTCCCGGCGGGAGCGGGATTCGCGGCGAGGTGGCGGCCGAGAAATTCGAGGAGGGCCGTGTAGTAGCGCACGCGCGACTTCGTCGACGAGAAGCCATGCCCGTCGTCGTCGAACCACATCCATTCCACCGGCTGGCCGGCGCGCTTGAGCGCGTCCACCATCGCCTTGCTTTGCGAGAACAGCACGCGCCGGTCCAGGTTGCCATGCGCGATGAAGATCGGGATGCGCAGGCGATCCGCATGCTTGAGCGGCGAGACCTCGTCCAGCGCGCCGCGGTTCTTGTCGGGGTCGCCAATGCGATCGCGTGAGACCTCGCGCGAGAGAACGGTCGAGTCGTCCCACCAGCCGCTCGACAGCATGTCGGCCAGGTCGCTGACACCCGCGAAGCTGGCGGCGCAGCGGTACAGCGTGGGCGTCTTGATGGCGCCCCACATCGCCGCGTAGCCGCCGTAGCTGGCCCCGACGATGCACACCCGCGCGGGATCGGTGATCTTTTCCTGGATGAGGTGCTGGACGCCGTCGGTGATGTCGTCCTGCATGCTGCGGCCCCACTGGCGGTAGCCGGCATCCTCGAAGCGGCGGCCGAACCCCGTGGAGCCGCGAAACTGCGGCTGGAAGACCACGTAGCCGGAGTCCGCAAGCATCTGGACCTCGTCGTCCCACTCCCACCGGTCGCGAACATTCGGGCCGCCGTGGATCAGCACCACGGTGGGTGCCGGCGCATCGGAGCCGGTGGGCCGCGTCAGGTACGCCGGAATGCTCAGGCCGTCGCGCGCGGCGTACCGCATCGTCTGCTTGGGATGCATGCCAGCCGGATCGATCTTCGGCATCGCCGCGACGATCTCGCTCAGCTTGAACGTCTGCGTGTCCAGCACGTACCAGCGGCCCGGATCGACATCGCCATAGGAGGTGACCAGCACACGCCCGTTCTTGTCGCCCTGCAGGTCGTTGGTGCGCCCCGGCAGCGCGGCATCGATGCTGGTCTGCAGGCCCGCCCAGCGCGCGTCGAACCAGTAGGTGTGCGGGCGCAGGCCGCCGGTGATGACACGCTCGACGTTCGGCGCGTTGAGCCCTTCGATCAGCAGGATGTCGTCTTGCGCATGCGCCGCCATCACCTCGACATGCCGACGCGAGACGGTGTCGTACTTGAAGACGGCCCAGTTGTCGCGCCCCTGCCGCGATGCCACCGCCAGGGTATCGGCCTGCGGCAGCACGTCGAAGGGGTACCAGACCTCGTTGAATGCACTCGCCGGCCACTCCTGCAGGAGTTGCCAGTCCTCGGTCGACGCGCGGCGGTACCAGTTGCTGATCTTCGCGGTGCCGGACCAGCGGCTCGAATCGATCATCTGGACCGCGCGCAGTTCGCCCGATTCGTCGAAGGCCCAGGCCGCGAGCTTGCCGGACAACGAGACGCGGAACTTCTGCCGGCTGCCGGTGCGTGCGTTCACCAGATCGATGTCGTTGTCGTCGACGTCGCGGTAGACCAACACCGATTCGGCCAGCGGTCCGGTCTTGCTCATGCGCCGGATGAAGCGCTCGCCAAGCGTGGCGACCTGCTTGCCGGACAGGTCGATCGAGAACGACTCGCGGTTGTTGTAGTCGACCGCGAGAAGGTCGTTGGCCACCCAGTTCACCGCGATCGGGATCAGGGCGGATCGGTACCGCGGATCGTGCTCCGGCTTGGCCAGGAGCCGTGGCTGAGCCGCATCGCTCTCGAGGTCGATCAGGAAGGCGGCCGTGGCCGTCTTGACGTAGGCGATGCCCGCGACGTAGCGGCCGTCGGGAGACAGACTGAGCGAGCCCACCTGGGTGCCGGGCTCGGCCAGTGCGAGAAACGGGGCGGCCAGCAGGATCGCGGTCGCGAGGATGCGGGTGAGCATGTTCATGCGGGGAATTGTCGCTGGCGGATTGCTGCGCCCGCTGCGACCAAGGCCCGGCAGCACTGCGCCGTCGAACAAAAAATCGCAGCGGCTCGCTAGCCAGGGCCACGCACTTCGGGGCGTGCCCAGCGTGCAATCGTCGCGAAGGCCTCGTCGACCCGGATCGGCTTCGCGATGTGGTCGTTCATGCCCGCCGCCAGCACCTTCTCCCGGTCCCCGACCATGGCGTTTGCGGTCATCGCGATGACCGGCACGTCCTTCAGGTGCGGCTGCTGGCGCAGCATCCGGGTCGCGGTATAGCCGTCCATCACCGGCATCTGGCAGTCCATCAGCACGCAGTCGAAACCCTGGCGCGCCAGGATGTCGAGCGCCTCCTGGCCATCGCACGCGACGCTGACGACGACGCCGGCCCGGCTCAGCAGGTCGAGCGCCAGCTCGCGGTTGATGGCGTTGTCTTCCACCAGCAGCACACGCGCACCGTTCAGGCGGGTGCGGTGCCGCTGCAGCGCCGCTTCGCGGTGGCCGGTGCGCGTCGGGTGGAGCGATTCGAGGTCCAGCGCCGCGAGGCAGGCGTCGAGCAGCGTCGACGGCGTGATCGGCTTGGTCAGCAAGGCACCGACGGCCAGGTGCTGCTGCTCCAGCCGCCGCTGGACTTCATCGCGGCAAAAGGCCGTCAGCATCAACACCGCGGGCGTCGGATGCCGCGCGGCGCGCGCGGCGAGCCGGCGCGCGCACTCCATGCCGTCCATCCCGGGCATCTGCCAGTCGAGCAACAGCAGGCGGTACGGCGCGTGGCGCTCGTCGGCGAGCGCGACCTTGCGCAGTGCGTCGGTGCCGTCGGCCGCGGTATCGGCGTCCAGGCCCAGCGCAGCGGCCATGCCGGCCAGCACCTCGCGTGCGGCTGCGTTGTCGTCCACGATCAGCACGCGGGCACCGCGCAAGCCCTCGTGGCGCAGCGCGGGTATCGGCGCGGGCGGCTCGGCTTGCAGGCCCAGGCGCAGGCTGAAATGGAACCGGCTGCCGCGGCCCGGTTCGCTGTCGACGGCGATCTCGCCGCCCATCAGCCGCACCAGGTGCAGGCTGATCGCCAACCCCAGGCCGGTGCCGCCGTACCGGCGCGTGGTGGCGGCGTCCGCCTGCGAGAACGGCTCGAACAGGCGGTGCTGCTGCTCGGCCGTCATGCCGATGCCGGTGTCGCGCACCTCGAAGCGCAGTTGCACCGAGCTGCTGTCGCGATCGATCACCTCGATGGACACCAGCACTTCCCCGCGCTCGGTGAACTTGACGGCGTTGTTGCCGAGGTTGAGCAGCACCTGGCCGAGGCGGGAGGGGTCGCCCATCAGTGCGGCCGGCAAATCGGGCGGTTCGACGAACAGCAGCTCCAGGCCTTTTTCCTGGGCCCGCAGGCCGACGGTGTTGGCCAGGTTGTCCATCACGCTGCCGATGCTGAACGGGATGAGCTCCAGGTCCAGCTTGCCCGCCTCGACCTTCGAGAAGTCGAGAATGTCGTTGATGATGCCCAGCAGCGATTCGGCCGACGCGTGCACCTTCTGGACGTAGTTGGACTGCTGCGGGTTCAGCCCGCTCTGCAGCGCCAGGTACGACATGCCGAGGATCGCGTTCATCGGCGTGCGGATCTCGTGGCTCATGTTGGCCAGGAACTCGCTCTTCGCGCGCGTGGCGGACTCGGCCGTGTGCTGGGCCCGCTTCAGGTCGGAGATGTCGAGCGAGATGCCGCCGATGGCGTCAGGCCTGCCGCTGCTGTCGTGCAAGGGGAAGACATGGGTCTGGAAGGTGCGCATCTCGCCGTCCGCGCCGGGCATGCGATGTTCCGCGCGCAGCACCTGGCCCTGGGTGGAGACGCGCCGGTCCTCGACCGCCATGCGCTCGGCGTTGGCCCGGTCGAGCAGGTCGCTGTCGCACTTGCCCACCAGCGACTCGCCCGCATGGCCGAGGACGCTCGCGAGCAGCGCGTTGTGGCGCAGGTAGCGGCCTTCGAGGTCTTTCACGTAGATGGCGGCCGGCACGTTCTCGATGATGGCCTGCAAGGCGTTGCGGCTGCGTTCGAGTTCGGCGGTGCGCGCCGCCAGCCGTTGATGGGCAAGGCGCAGGCGCAGCAGCATGACGGTGGCGCCGACCAGCAGGACCACGCCGGCGAGCAGGCCGATCCACAGCCATCGCGGGTGCAGCCCGGCTGCGTCGTCGGCACCTTGGGCGAAGGCCTCACCGGTCGTGGCGGCGAAAAGGCACAAGCCGGCTCCGAGCAGGCACTCTGCCCGGCAGCTACCGTATCCCGGCCGAATGAGTTTCATCGCACGAAACACCCAGTGTCGACGCGGGCCCAGTGTAGAGCGCCGGCTTCGCCGCCACACGGGTAGTGCCGCGCAACAAAAAAGCCCTGGCGCATCGCTGCGTCAGGGCTTCTTGCACTTCATGGTCCTCGTCGGACCTTCATCTGGTGGAGCCGGCGGGAATCGAACCCGCGTCCGCAAGCCATCATCGAGTAGATCTACATGTGTAGCTGACTGATTTGGTTTTGAGGACAGTGGTCGCGCAGCAGCACGCTACCCCCATCCCGAGTCACTTGATTTAGCCCTTGAACCGAGTGACCCGGCTCAGAGCGATTCCATGTGAATGACTTCGCAGCTCTCAGGTTGCCCCTCAAGCCCAGCCCATGGACGTGCTGTTGCGAAGCCCACCGGTATTACGCGGCGGGGGGTAGCCCTTAGGCGGGGTTTAAGCCGCTTGCAGGAACTTTTCGTCGTTCGCAGTTGATGCGATCCAGTGGTTTTACGAGCGAACTGGTGCTCGACATGCACTATCCCGAATCCGCACCCGCGTCGAAACCAGGTCGGCCCCAGGACTGCGTAGTTTAGGCCATCGCCAGCAGCTTCAAGAGCTCATTTGGGGCATGGACCACATGCTGCGCGCCCCACGCCTGCACCGGCTCGCCGACACCCAGGTAGCCCCAGGCCGCAGCCACCGTCGCCATGCCGGCCGCGTGCCCCGCCTGCACGTCGCGCAGGTCATCGCCGACGTACACGCAGTCATCCGCCGCCACGCCCATCTGCCGCGCCGCCTCCAGCAGCGGCGCCGGGTGCGGCTTCGAATGCGGCGTCGTGTCGCCGCTCACCACCGCGCCGGCCCGCACATCGAGTCCCAGCGCCTTCACCAGCGGGTTCGTGAAACGCTGCGCCTTGTTCGTGACGATGCCCCAGCGCAGGCCGAGCGCCTCGATCGCGTCCAGCATCGCCGGCACCGCATCGAACGCGCGCGTGTGCTGCGTCATGCGCTGCTCGTAGCGGTCGAAGAACTCGTCGCGCAGCGCGATGAAGCCTTCGTCCGCCGGCACCACGCCGAGCGCGATGCCGATCATGCCGCGCGCCCCCGATCCCACCATCGGCCGGAACTGCTCGAACGGCAGCGGCGCGAGGCCGCGCGCCGCGCGCATGTCGTTGCCGGTGCCGGCCAGGTCGGGCGCACTGTCGATCAGGGTGCCGTCCAGGTCGAACAGCACCGCCTTCACGCGCAGGCTCACAGCGGCTTCCTGCAGGCGAACAGGTAGTTCACGCTGGTGTCGGCCGAGAGCCAATAGCGCCCGGTCAGCGGGTTGTATTCCATGCCCCGCGTGCCTTCCAGCGCCAGCCCGGCGCTGCGTGCCCATTGCGCCAGTTCGCTCGGCTTGATGAAGCGCGCGTACTCGTGCGTGCCTTGCGGCAGCAGCTTCAGCAGGTACTCGGCACCGACGATCGCGAACATGAACGCCTTCGCATTGCGGTTGATCGTCGAGAAGAACACCCAGCCGCCCGGCTTCGCGAGCGTCGCGCAGGCCTGCACGATCGACGACGGGTCGGGCACGTGCTCCATCATCTCCATGCAGGTGACCACGTCGAACTGCCCCGGCGCCTCGGCCGCCAGCGCCTCGGCCGCCACCTCGCGGTATTCGATGCCGGTGGTGCCGGCTTCCATCGCATGCAGCTGCGCCACCTTCAGCGCCTTGCCGGCGAGATCGATGCCCAGCACGTCGGCGCCCTTGCGCGCCATCGAATCCGCGAGGATGCCGCCGCCGCAGCCGACATCGAGCACCCGCTTGCCCTTCAGCGCAGCGAGCCGGTCGATCCACTCCAGCCGCAGCGGGTTGATCTGGTGCAGAGGGCGGAACTCGCTGTCGGGATCCCACCAGCGATGAGCCAGGTCGCTGAATTTGGCGAGCTCTTGAGGGTCGGCGTTGATCATGAGGGCGTCAGTTTGACATGTCGGGGCTGACATATTCGAAGCAGAGGCTGAGCAGAGGAATCGCCCCGCAGCAGGTATTCCCCGCGAAAACAAAAAACCCCGCCGAGGCGGGGTTTGTGGTGCATCAGCCGAGGCCGATCACTTGTTGCGCGTACCGACCACTTCGATTTCCACGCGGCGGTTCTTCGCGCGGCCTTCGGCGGTCTTGTTGTCGGCGACAGGCTGCTTCTTGCCCTTGCCTTCGGTGTACACGCGGTTCTTCTCGATGCCCTTGCTCACCAGGTAGGTCTTGACCGACTCGGCGCGAGCGACAGACAGCTTCTGGTTGGCAGCGTCGCCACCGATCGCGTCGGTGTGGCCGACGGCGATGATGACTTCGAGGTTCACGCCCGAGGTCTTGCTGACCAGGTCGTCCAGCTTCGTCTTGGCTTCCGGCTTCAGCGTCGACTTGCCGAAGTCATAGAAAGCGTCAGCGGCGAAGGTGACCTTTTCGGAGACCGGAGCGACCGGCACGACGACCGGTGCGGGGGGCGGTGCGACCGGGGCCGGAGCCGCCGGGGCCGGGGCGGGAGCCGGGGCCTGTGCAACCGGAGCCGGTGCAGGCGGCGGCTTCAGCGCGCCGTCGCAAGCCTGGTTGGCAGTCGCCGGCGTCCAGTTGGCATCACGCCAGCAGAGTTCGTTGGAGCCATTCTTCCAGGGAAGGCCGGTGCTGTTGACCCAGTTGTCAGCACCGTTGGACTGCGCGAACGCAACAGACGCGGAAGCGGCGAGTGCGGCGGTTGCGAAGAGCGATGCCACTTTATTCAGTTTCTTCATGATTCTCCTCTTGAGGAATGTCGCAGATGGCCTGCAAAACGTCCAAACCGGAATCGGAAAGGTACGGTGAAACCCTCGGTTCCGAGCGCCCACCACCGTCGACTGATTGTGCCATAGGGCCTCTAGCGCCCCGGATTTTGGCCCGGGGTCGCGGCTTCGTCCTACGAGAGTCGAATCAGATGTTGCGCAAGCACTACAACGGCCGCGAATTAGAATCGCGGATTGCGCTCACGGGCCCGCCAGCGCCCGTCTTCTCCGGCTCCGCCGACGACCTCGAATGACCCAGTTCGCCAAGGAAACCCTGCCGATCAGCCTCGAAGAGGAAATGCGCCGCTCGTACCTCGACTACGCGATGAGCGTGATCGTGGGGCGCGCACTGCCCGATGCGCGCGACGGCCTGAAGCCGGTGCACCGCCGCTCCCTGTTCGCGATGCACGAACTGAACAACGACTGGAACCGGCCCTACAAGAAGTCGGCCCGTATCGTCGGCGACGTGATCGGCAAGTACCACCCGCACGGCGACCAGTCGGTCTACGACACCATCGTCCGGCTGGCGCAAGACTTTTCGATGCGCCACATGCTGGTCGACGGCCAGGGCAACTTCGGCTCGGTCGACGGCGACAACGCCGCGGCGATGCGCTACACCGAAATCCGCCTCTCGAAGATCGCGCACGAGCTGCTCGCCGACCTCGACAAGGAAACGGTCGACTTCGGCCCCAACTACGACGGCTCCGAGAAAGAGCCGCTGGTGATGCCCACGCGGATGCCCAATCTGCTGGTCAACGGCTCCGGCGGCATCGCGGTCGGCATGGCCACCAACATCCCGCCGCACAACCTCAACGAGGTGATCGACGGCTGCCTTCACCTGCTGAAGAACCCCGAGGCCACGATCGACGAGCTGATCGAGATCATCCCGGCGCCTGACTTCCCCACCGCCGGCATCATCTACGGCACCAGCGGCGTGCGCGACGGCTACCGCACCGGCCGCGGCAAGGTCGTGATGCGCGCGAAGTGCCATTTCGAAGACATCGACAAGGGCTCGCGCCAGTCGATCATCGTCGACGAGATCCCGTACCAGGTGAACAAGAAGACCCTGCTCGAGCGCATGGCCGAGCTGGTCCACGAGAAGAAGATCGAGGGCATCAGCCACATCCAGGACGAGTCCGACAAGTCGGGCATGCGCGTCGTGATCGAGCTGAAGCGCGGCGAAGTGCCCGAGGTCGTGCTGAACAACCTCTACAAGCAGACGCAGCTGCAGGACACCTTCGGCATCAACATGGTCGCGTTGATCGACGGCCAGCCGAAGCTCTGCAACCTCAAGGACCTGGTCAGCATCTTCCTCGAGCACCGCCGCGAGGTCGTGACCCGCCGCACCGTGTTCGAGCTGCGCAAGGCGCGCGAGCGCGGCCATGTGCTCGAAGGCCTGGCGGTGGCGCTGGCCAACATCGACGAGTTCATCGAGACGATCAAGACCTCGCCGACCCCGCCGGTCGCGAAGGCCGCGCTGATGAGCAAGTCGTGGGATTCCTCGCTGGTGCGCGACATGCTCTCGCGCGCCGAGGGCGAGACCCCGGGCGGGCGCGACGCCTACCGCCCCGAAGGCCTGCCGCGCCAGTACGGCATGCAGGCCGACGGCCTGTACCGCCTCTCCGACGACCAGGCCGGCGAGATCCTGCAGATGCGCCTGCAGCGCCTGACCGGCCTCGAGCAGGACAAGATCGTCGGCGAGTACAAGGAAGTGATGGCGCAGATCGCCGACCTGCTGAACATCCTCGCCACGCCGTCGCGCGTGACGACGATCATCACCGAGGAGCTGATCGCCATCAAGCTGGAGTTCGGCCAGACCAAGCTCGGCGCGCGCCGCAGCCAGATCGAGCACAACGCGCAGGATCTGGGCACCGAAGACCTGATCACGCCGACCGACATGGTCGTGACGCTCTCGCACACCGGCTACATCAAGAGCCAGGCGCTGTCCGAATACCGCGCGCAGAAGCGCGGCGGCCGCGGCAAGCAGGCCACGCAGACCAAGGAAGACGACTGGATCGACCAGCTCTTCATCGCGAACACGCACGACTACATCCTGTGCTTCACCAACCGCGGCCGCGTCTACTGGCTGAAGGTCTGGGAGGTGCCGCAGGGCTCGCGCAATTCGCGCGGCAAGCCGATCGTCAACATGTTCCCGCTGCAGCAGGGCGAGAAGGTCAACGTGGTGCTGCCGCTGACCGACGGCTTCCGCAGCTTCCCGGCCGACCACTTCGTGTTCATGTCGACCGCGCAGGGCGTGGTCAAGAAGACCGCGCTCGACGAATTCAGCAACCCGCGCAAGGCCGGCATCATCGCGGTCGACCTCGACGAGGGCGACTTCCTGATCGGCGCCGCGCTCACCGACGGCAAGCACGACGTGATGCTGTTCAGCGACGGCGGCAAGGCGGTGCGCTTCGATGAAGACGACGTGCGCGCGATGGGCCGCGGCGCCCGCGGCGTGCGCGGCATGATGCTCGACGACGGCCAGAGCGTGATCGCGATGCTGGTCGCCGAGGACGAGACGCAAAGCGTGCTGACCGCCAGCGAGAACGGCTACGGCAAGCGCACGAGCATCGTCGAGTACACCCGCCACGGGCGCGGCACGAAGGGCATGATCGCGATCCAGCAGACCGAGCGCAACGGCAAGATCGTCGCCGCGACGCTGGTGCGCCCGGACGACGAGATCATGCTGATCACCGACAAGGGCGTGCTGGTGCGCACCCGGGTCTCCGAGATCCGCGAGCTGGGCCGCGCAACGCAGGGCGTCACGCTGATCGCGCTCGACGGCGGGTCGAAACTGAGCGGCCTGCAGCGCATCGTCGAGAACGATGCCAATGCGGACGGAACCGAGTCCGGGGAAGCCCCCGGCGATGGCACGGGCGACGCCCCGACGGAAGGGGAAGCCTGATGAACCGCCACCTGATCACGATCGCGCTGCTGGGCAGCACGGCGCTGGGCGCCTGGGCCCAGTCGACTCCGGCCACGCCGGCCACCGCATCGGCCCCCGCCACGCCGTCCAGCCCTGCGAAGAAGGCCCTGGTGCAGCGCGTGCTGACGCTGCAGCAGCCGGCGCTCGAGAACACCGCCCGCGAGGTGGCCGAGCGCCCGGCGATGCAGCTCACGAACGCCGCGCAGCAGTACCTGCAGCAGCGCGTGCCGGCCGACAAGCGCGAAGCCATGTGGACGCAGGTGCAGGCGGCCGTGCGCAAGTACCTGGCCGAGGCGGTGCCGCTGGTCAAGGACCGCGCGCTGGCGCTGAGCCAGACGGCACTCGCCGGCATGCTCGACGAGCGCTTCACCGAAGACGAACTGAAGCAGCTGGTCGCGACGCTCGAGAACCCGGCCTTCAAGAAGTTCCAGCAGGCGATGCCCGAGATCAGCGACAAGTTCGTGCAGAAGCTGATCGCCGATGCCGGCGCCTCGGTGGACCCGAAGCTGAAGGCGCTCGACATGAGCATCTCGACGGCGCTCGGCGTGCCGCCGGCCGCAACCGGCGCATCGGCGCCCGCAGCCGCCGCGCCGCGCGCCGCCAGGCCTGCCGCGCCCGCGGCCTCCAAGGCGGGGAAGTGACCCCAGGCGCCCCTCCCGTGACCCTTCTTCGCTGACCGACCGGATGAGCGCGATGCAACGCCCGTACAACTTCTCCGCCGGCCCGGCCGCGCTGCCCGAAGAGGTGCTGCGCCAGGCTGCGGCCGAAATGCTCGACTGGCACGGCTCGGGCATGAGCGTGATGGAGATGAGCCACCGCGGGCGCGAGTTCGCGAGCATCCACGAGCAGGCCGAGGCCGACCTGCGCGGGCTGCTGGCCGTGCCGGCGAACTTCCGCATCCTGTTCATGCAGGGCGGCGGCCTGGCCGAGAACGCGATCGTGCCGATGAACCTGTCGCGCGGCGGCGTGGTCGACGTCGTGGTCACCGGCGCGTGGTCGCAGAAGTCGTACAAGGAGGCGCAGCGCTATGCGCAGGCGCGCGTCGCCGCGAGCAATGCCGACGACCGGCACACCCGCATCCCGGCACCCGAGACCTGGTCGCTGAGCCCGGACGCGAGCTACGTGCATGTGTGCACCAACGAGACCATCCACGGTGTCGAGCTGCACACGCTGCCCGACCTCGCCGCGCTCGGCTCGAAGGCACCGCTCGTGATCGACTGCTCGTCGCACATCCTGTCGCGCGCCATCGACTGGTCGCGCGTGGGCCTGGCCTTCGCCGGCGCGCAGAAGAACATCGGCCCGGCCGGGCTGACGCTGGTGTTCGTGCGCGACGACCTGCTCGGCCATGCGCTGCCGATCTGCCCGAGCGCCTTCGACTACAAGACCGTGGCCGACAACGGCTCGATGTACAACACGCCGCCCACCTACTCGATCTACATCGCCGGGCTGGTGTTCCAGTGGCTGAAGGCGCAGCGCGAAGGCGCGGCCGCGGGCGTCGCGGCGATGGAGCAGCGCGCGATCGCCAAGGCCGGGCTGCTCTACGGCTACCTCGACGGCTCGGAGTTCTACGTGACCCACGTCGATCCCGGCAGCCGCTCGCGCATGAACATTCCCTTCTTCCTGCGCGACGAATCGCTGAACGACGCCTTCCTGGCCGGCGCGAAGGAGCGCGGGCTGCTGCAGCTGAAGGGCCACAAGAGCGTCGGCGGCATGCGCGCGAGCCTGTACAACGCGATGCCGCTGGCCGGCGTGCAGGCGCTGGTGGCGTACATGCGAGAATTCGCCGCGCGCCATGGCTGACCCGACACCTGCCCCCCACCCTGACCTGCTGGCCCTTCGCACCCAGATCGACCGCGTCGACAGAGAGTTGCTGGGCCTGCTGAACCAGCGCGCCCAGTTCGCGCTGCACGTCGGCGAGCTGAAGAAGAAGGAAGGCTCGGTCGCGTTCCGCCCCGAGCGCGAGGCCCAGGTGATCGACGGCCTGAAGCAGGTCAACCCCGGCCCGCTGGCCAACGACAGCGTCGCACCGATCTGGCGCGAGATCATGTCGGCCTGCCGCGCGCTCGAGACCCCCACCCGCGTCGCCTACCTCGGCCCGTCGGGCACCTTCAGCGAGCTCGCGGTGCTCGGCTTCTTCGGCTCGTCGATCGTCAAGGTGCCCTGCGCCAACTTCGACGAGGTGTTCCATGCCGTCAGCGCCGGCTCGGCCGACTTCGGCGTGGTGCCGGTCGAGAACTCGACCGAGGGCGTGGTCACGCGCTCGCTCGACCTGTTCCTGACGACGCCGCTGTTCATCATCGGCGAGACCAGCCTGTTCGTGCGGCACAACCTGCTGCGCCGCGAGAACGCGCTCGAGAACCTGACGGCCGTGTGCGCGCACCCGCAGGCATTGGCGCAGTGCCACGGCTGGCTCAGCAACCACCTGCCGAACGTCGAACGCCGCCCGGTCGCGAGCAATGCCGAAGGCGCCCGGCTCGCCCAGCAGGACGCCAGCATCGCCGCGATCGCGAGCGAACGTGCCGCCAGCGAGTTCGGCCTGCACATCGTCGCGCCGGCCATCCAGGACGACGCGCACAACCGCACCCGCTTCAYGGTACTCGCCCACCCGCACCAGCATCCGCAGCCGAAGGCCTCGGGCCACGACTGCACCAGCCTGATCGTGTCGGTGGCCAACAAGCCCGGCGCGGTGCACGACATGCTGGTGCCGCTGAAGCGCCATGGCGTCTCGATGACGCGTTTCGAATCCCGCCCTGCGCGGTCCGGCCAGTGGGAGTACTACTTCTACGTCGACCTGCAGGGCCACCCCGACGAGCCCCACGTCGCAGCCGCGTTGAGCGAGCTGCGCGAGGTGTGCGCCTTCTTCAAGGTGCTCGGCACCTATCCCATCGACGTCCATTGACCATGTTCAACCAACTCGGCGTGATCGGTGTCGGCCTGATGGGCGGCTCGTTCGCACTCGCCTTGAAGCGGGCCGGGCTGGTCAAGCGCGTGGTCGGCTACAGCAAGTCGYCCTCCACCACCGAGCGCGCCCGCAAGATGGGCGTGATCGACGTGGCCGCCGAATCGGCGCTGCTCGCGGTGTCGGGCTCCGACATCGTGCTGATGGCGGTGCCGGTGTCGGCCACCGAGGCCACCTTCAAGGCAATCCGCCACCTGGTGGAGCCGAACGTGCTGTTCATGGACGTCGGCTCGACCAAGCGCGACGTGGTCGATGCGGCCCGCCGCGTGCTGAAGGAGCGCGTCAGCGCGTTCGTGCCGGCGCACCCGATCGCCGGCAAGGAAGTGGCCGGCGTCGCGCATGCCGATGCGTCGCTGTACACCGGGCGGCAGGTGATCATCACGCCGCTGCCGCAGACCTCGCCCGAGCTGGTGCAGAAGGCGACCGACGTGTGGTCGGGGATCGGCGCGCAGGTGCTGCGCATGACGGCCGAGAACCACGACGCCGCGTTCGCCGCCGTCAGCCACCTGCCGCACATGCTGGCCTTCGCGTTCTTCAGCTCGGTCGCGAAGCAGCCGGCCGGCAAGGATTTCCTGTCGCTGGCAGGCCCCGGTTTCCGCGATTTCACGCGCATCGCCGCGAGCGACCCCGAGGTCTGGCGCGACATCCTGATGTCGAACCGCGAAGAGATCCTGAAGCAGTCGATGCGCTTCCGGCACACGCTGGATGCGCTCGAGCACGTCATCAAGACCGGCAACGCGGAGGCGCTCGAAGGGCTGATCCGCAATGCGTCCGAAGCGCGCTCCGGCTGGCAGATGGGCGCGGGCAAGCCCGGCTCCTCGCGTTGAATTCCTGACCCCGCAGCGCGATGGTGCGCTGCCTTCGGCCGCCCATCGACCATGTTCTCGACACCCTTCATCGATCTTCCCCCGCTGGCATCCGCCGGCGGCAGCATCCGCCTGCCCGGCTCGAAGAGCATCTCCAACCGCGTGCTGCTGCTGGCCGGCCTCAGCGCCGGCACGACGGTGGTGCACGACCTGCTGGATTCCGACGACACCCAGGTGATGCTGGCCGCGCTGCGCGAACTCGGTTGCGGCGTCGAGGCCGATGGCAGCGCCTGGCGCATCACCGGGCTCGGCGGCCGGCTCGCGACGCGCGAGGCCAGCTTGTTCCTCGGCAACGCCGGCACCGCGATGCGCCCGCTGACGGCCGCGCTGGCGGTGCTGGCCGCCACGCAGAACGGCCGCTTCGAGCTGCGCGGCGTGCCGCGCATGCACGAGCGCCCGATCGGCGACCTGGTCGACGCGCTGCGCCAGCTCGGCTGCAACATCACCTCGCTCGGCCAGGAAGGCTACCCGCCGCTGCGGCTCGCCGCCGCCGACCTGCGGCTGAACACCGCGCAGCCGATCCGCGTGCGCGGCGACGTCTCCAGCCAGTTCCTGACCGCGCTGCTGCTCGCGCTGCCGCTGGTGTCGGCCGAGCATGCGGTGACGATCGAGGTCGACGGCGAGCTGATCTCGAAGCCCTACGTCGACATCACGCTGAACCTGCTGGCGCGCTTCGGCATCCAGGTGCGCCGCGACGGCTGGCAGCGCTTCGTGATCCCGCAGGGCAGCGCCTACCGCTCGCCCGGCAGCATCCATGTCGAGGGCGATGCGTCGTCGGCCTCGTACTTCGTCGCGCTGGGGGCGATCGCCGCCTTCGACGGGCGGGCGCTGCGCATCGAAGGCATCGGCGACGATTCGATCCAGGGCGACCTGCGCTTCATCGACGCCGCCCGCGCAATGGGCGCCGACGTGCGCAGCGGCCCCGGCTGGCTGGAGGTGCGCCGCGGCGTCTGGCCGCTGAAGGCGATCACGCTGGATTGCAACCACATCCCCGACGCCGCGATGACGCTGGCGGTGATGGCGCTGTACGCCCAGGGCACGACGCGCCTCGAGAACATCGCCAGCTGGCGCGTGAAGGAGACCGACCGCATCGCCGCGATGGCGACCGAGCTGCGCAAGCTCGGCGCAGCGGTCACCGAAGGGCCGGATTTCATCGAGGTGACGCCGCCGGCCGCCTGGCGCGCGGCCGCCATCCACACCTACGACGACCACCGGGTCGCGATGTGCTTCTCGCTGGCCGCGTTCAACCCGCTGGTGGGCGGTGCCGTTCCGGTGCGCATCCTCGATCCGCGCTGCGTCGCGAAGACCTTCCCCGACTACTTCGAGGCGCTGTTCGGCGTCGCACAGCCCGGCCCGGCCGGCGTGCCGGTGATCACGATCGACGGCCCGACCGCCTCCGGCAAGGGCACGCTCGCGAGCGCGGTCGCGCAGGCGCTGGGCTATCACTTCCTCGATTCCGGTGCGCTGTACCGGGCGACCGCGCTGTCGGCGCTGGATGCCGGCGTCGCCGAGACCGACGAGCCCGGCCTCGCGAAGATCGCCGCCGACCTGCAGCTGGCGTTCCACGACCAGCGGATCTGGCTGGCCGGCCGCGATGTGAGCGATGACCTCCGCCAGGAGCTTGTCGGCGCGATGGCGTCCAAGGTGTCGGCCTGGCCGGCCGTCCGGCAGGCGCTGTACGAGCTGCAACTGTCACACCGCCGCCTGCCCGGCCTGGTGGCCGACGGGCGCGACATGGGAACGGTGATCTTCCCCGGCGCCGACCTGAAGGTGTTCGTCGTCGCCAGCGCTGCCGTGCGGGCCGAACGGCGCCATAAGCAGTTGATTTCTAAGGGAATTTCGACTAGTATCGATGACCTTCGAGCCGACCTTGAAGCGCGCGACGCCCGGGATCAGAACCGGGCGGTTTCGCCTTTGAAGCCGGCCGAGGGAGCGAAGGTGCTCGACAACTCGGCACTGACCGTCGACGAATGCGTCAAGGCAGTGCTGGATTGGTGGGAAGCTTCGCGAAAGTTCGGTTGAAGTCTGCGCGGGCAGGCCCAACTGATTTGGCTGGCCCGCTGCTTCCCCTCCTGCACCGCTCTTGCCTCAACAAGAGACGTGCGCCGAGGCAGCGGTTCTACAACCTAACCGCAACGCAAGTTGCACCCGGAAATCCACATGCCTCAAACCCAAACCGCCACCAACCAAGGCGGCGAATCCTTTGCCGCCCTGTTCGAAGAATCGCTGAAGCGCTCGGAAATGCGCAGTGGCGAGGTCATCACCGCCGAAGTGGTGCGTGTCGACTACAACTTCGTGGTGGTGAACGCAGGCCTCAAGTCCGAAGCCTACGTGCCCATTGAAGAATTCAAGAACGACCAGGGCGAGCTCGAAGTCCAGGTCGGCGATTTCGTGTCGGTGGCCATCGACGCGATCGAAAACGGCTACGGCGACACCATCCTGTCGCGCGACAAGGCCAAGCGCCTGGCCTCGTGGCTGTCGCTCGAGAACTCGCTCGAATCCGGCGAGTTCGTGACCGGCACCGTGAACGGCAAGGTCAAGGGCGGCCTGACCGTGCTGGTCAACGGCATCCGCGCCTTCCTGCCCGGCTCGCTGCTCGACACGCGCCCGGTCAAGGACATGAGCCCGTTCGAGGGCAAGACCATGGAGTTCAAGGTCATCAAGCTCGACCGCAAGCGCAACAACGTCGTGTTGTCGCGCCGTGCCGTGGTCGAAGCCTCGATGGGCGAAGAACGCGCGAAGCTGCTCGAAACCCTGTCCGAAGGCGCGATCGTCAACGGCGTGGTCAAGAACATCACCGAATACGGTGCGTTCGTCGACCTGGGCGGCATCGACGGCCTGCTGCACATCACCGACATGGCCTGGCGCCGTGTCCGCCACCCGAGCGAAGTCGTTCAGGTCGGCCAGGAACTGCAGGCCAAGGTCCTCAAGTTCGACGCCGAGAAGAACCGCGTCTCGCTGGGCATCAAGCAGCTGGGCGACGACCCGTGGCACGGTGTTTCGCGCCGCTACCCGAACGGCACGCGCCTGTTCGGCAAGATCACGAACATCGCCGACTACGGTGCGTTCGTCGAGATCGAGCCGGGCATCGAAGGCCTGGTGCACGTCTCCGAAATGGACTGGACCAACAAGAACGTCGCCCCCAGCAAGATCGTCTCGCTGGGCGACGAGGTCGAAGTCATGGTCCTCGAGATCGACGAAGACAAGCGCCGCATCAGCCTGGGCATGAAGCAGTGCAAGGCCAACCCGTGGGAAGAGTTCTCGACCACGGTGCAGCGCGGCGACAAGGTCAAGGGACCCGTCAAGTCGATCACCGACTTCGGCGTGTTCGTGGGCCTGGCTGCCGGCATCGACGGCCTGGTGCACCTGTCCGACCTGTCGTGGAACGAGCCGGGCGAAGCCGCGGTCCGCAACTACAAGAAGGGCCAGGAAGTCGAAGCCGTGGTTCTGGCTGTCGATGTCGAGCGCGAGCGCATCTCGCTGGGCATCAAGCAGCTCGACTCCGATCCGTTCACGAGCTACACCTCGGTCAATGACCGCGGCATGATCGTCAACGGCAAGGTCAAGACGGTCGACGCGCGCGGCGCCGAGATCCAGCTGAACGACGACGTCACCGGCTACCTGCGTGCTTCCGAAATCAGCCGCGACCGCGTCGAAGACGCGCGCAACGTGCTGAAGGAAGGCGACGAAGTCTCGGCGCTGATCATCAACATCGACCGCAAGACGCGTTCGATCCAGTTGTCGATCAAGGCCAAGGACAACGCCGACCAGCAGGAAGCGATGCAGCGCCTGTCGACCACGAACGAGCGCGAGACCGCCGGTACCACCAGCCTGGGCGCCCTGCTGCGCGCCAAGCTGGACAACCAGAACAACGGCTGATCCCGTCGTTCCCCTGACCGAACCCTGAGGATCAACAGGACCCATGACGCGTTCCGATCTCGTGACCCGGCTGGCAGAGCAGTTCAGCCAGCTGACGCATCGCGACACCGAGTTCGCCGTCAAGACCATCCTGGATGCGATGTCCGATGCGCTCGCGCGCGGGCACCGCATCGAGATCCGCGGGTTCGGCAGTTTCTCGATCAACCGCCGCCCGCCGCGGGTGGGGCGCAATCCCCGCTCCGGCGAGCAGGTGGTGATTCCCGAGAAGCTGGTTCCGCATTTCAAACCCGGCAAGGCCTTGCGCGAAGCCGTCGACGAGCAGGTTCCGCTCGAGGACGACCAGCCGATGCCGATCACGCCGCTGACGGGCACCTGAGCCCGCTCCGCGTGCGCTGCGCGCCGCCGACCTAGAATCGGCCGCCATGATGCGCATCGCCGTCTGGCTCTTCCGAGCCTTCATCTTCTTCAGCCTCTTCGCGTTCGCGCTGAACAACCAGCACGACGCCACCGTGCGCTGGTTCTTCGGCCAGGAATGGCATGCCCCGATGGTGTTCGTCGTGCTGACCGCCTTCGCGTTCGGCTGCGCCTTCGGCGTGCTCGCGATGGTGCCGAGCTGGTGGCGCAACCACCGCCTCGCACAGCGCCGCCTGCGCCGCCGCGGCGACCATCCCGAGCTCGCCGACAGCGCGCTGACGCCGTCTTCCGAGCTCCCCACCCGAACCGATTCCCACCCTCCGCGCGATGGACTTTGACTACCAGTGGTTCCTGCTCGGCCTGCCGGTCGCGTTCGCCCTCGGCTGGCTGGGCTCGCGCCTCGACCTGCGGCAATGGAAGCGCGAGCAGCGCGACTCGCCGAAGGCCTACTTCAAGGGCCTGAGCCTGCTGCTGAACGAGCAGCAGGACAAGGCGATCGACGCCTTCATCGAAGCCGTGCAGCAGGATCCGGACACCTCCGACCTGCACTTCGCGCTCGGCAACCTGTTCCGCCGCCGCGGCGAGTACGAGCGCGCGGTGCGCGTGCACCAGCACCTGCTGAACCGGGCTGACCTGCCGCGCGCCGACCGCGAACGCGCGCAGCACGCGCTGGCGCAGGACTTCATGAAGGCCGGCCTGTTCGACCGCGCCGAAGAGGCCTACAAGGCGCTCGAAGGCACCGCCTTCGACACCGAGGCGCGCCTCGCGCTGTTGACGCTGCACGAGCGCTCGCGCAACTGGCGCTCGGCGGTCGAGGTGGCGCAGAAGCTCGAGCGCAGCGGCACCGGCTCGTTCGCGTCGCGCATCGCGCACTACTGGTGCGAGCTGACCCTCGATGCCGATGCGCGCCAGCAGCAGGCCGACGGCGACGACGCGCTGCGCCGGGCGCGCAGCGCGGCCCCGCAGGCGGCCCGCCCGATGGTGGTGGCCGGCCAGCGCGCCTTCGCGCGCGGCGACCATGCGCAGGTCATGCAGGCCTGGGGCGAGCTGATGACGACGCACCCGGTCGCTTTCAACCTGGTGGCTCGCGACTATGCGAACAGCGCGATCGCCGCAGGCGACGCCACCGGTGCCCTGGAACGGCTGCGCGCGCTGTACGGCCGCGCGCCGACGATGGACCTGCTGGCCGCGATCACGCTGCTCGATCCCGGTGCCGCCGTGCAACGCGGCCGCCTGCTGACGCACCTGCAGACGCAGCCCAGCCTGTCGGCCGCGCAGGAGCTGCTGCGCGYCAGCGCCGGCGACACGCTGAGCAGCGACGAGACGCAGGGCCTGCGCGAGGCCATCGGCCGCGCCGCGAAGCCGCTGCAGCGCTACCGCTGCGCGGCCTGCGGCTTCGAGGCACAGCACTATTTCTGGCAATGCCCGGGCTGCCTGAGCTGGGACACCTACCCGCCGCAACGCCTGGAGGATTTGTGATGACGGCTTCGATAGCTCCCGATCGCCTGGCGCGCGCCCGCGTGCTGATCGTCGGCGACGCGATGCTAGACCGCTACTGGTTCGGTGCGGTCGACCGCATCTCGCCGGAGGCGCCGGTGCCGGTGGTGCGCGTGAACCGCGAGGAAGAGCGCCTGGGCGGCGCGGCCAACGTCGCGCTGAACGTCAAGACGCTGGGCGCGCAGGCGACGCTGCTGACGGTGGTCGGCAACGACGAGCCGGCGCAGAAGCTGCAGCGGCTGCTCGAGCAGCAGGGCGTCAACACGGTGCTCGGGCGCGATCCGCAGCTCTACACCATCGTCAAGCTGCGCGTGATCGGCCGCTCGCAGCAGCTGATCCGCGTCGACTTCGAGAACCAGCCCGACCACGAGGTGCTGTCGGCGATGCTGGGCGACTACGAGCGCGAGCTGGCCCGCCACGACGCGGTGCTGTTCTCCGACTACGGCAAGGGCGGGCTCACGCACATCCCGCGCATGATCGAGCTCGCGCGCGCCGCCGGCAAGCCGGTGCTGGTCGATCCGAAGGGCAGCGACTACAGCCGCTACGCCGGTGCCACGGTGATCACGCCGAACCGTGCCGAGCTGGCGCAGGTGATCGGCGCCTGGGGCAGCGAGGCCCAGCTTCACGAGCGCACCCAGGTGCTGCGCCGCGAGCACGGGCTCAGTGCGCTGATGCTGACCCGTTCGGAAGAAGGCATGTCGCTGTTCGACGAGAACGCCGACGGCAGCGACGGCCACACCCACGTGCCGGCGCAGGCGCGCGAGGTGTTCGACGTGACCGGTGCCGGCGACACGGTGATCGCGACGCTGGCCGCGATGCTCGCGTGCGGCATCAACCTGCGCGAGGCCATGCCGATCGCCAACCGCGCCGGCGGCATCGTCGTCGGCAAGTTCGGCACGGCCAGCGTCAGCTACGAGGAGTTGTTCGAATGAAGGTGGTGGTTACCGGCGCAGCCGGCATGATCGGCAGCAACATCGTCCACGGGCTCAACGCCATCGGCATCGACGACGTGATCGCCGTCGACGACCTGACCGACGGCCCGAAGTACCGCAACCTGCTGGGCGCGAAGCTCAGCGACTACTTCGACAAGGGCGAGTTCTACACGCGCTTCGCGAACGGCGACTTCGGCAAGGTCGACGCGGTGCTGCACCAGGGCGCGTGCTCCGACACGATGGAGCACGACGGGCGCTTCATGCTCGACACCAACTACCGCTGCAGCAAGGACCTGCTCGACGCCTGCCAGGCGCAGGGCACGCGGCTGCTGTATGCGTCGTCGGCGGCCACCTACGGCGGCAGCGACACCTTCCGCGAAGAGCCGGCGTTCGAGCGGCCGCTGAACGTCTACGGCTACTCGAAGCTGCTGTTCGACAACGTGGTGCGGCGCATGCTGCACGTGAACCGCAGCCAGGTGGTGGGCTTCCGCTACTTCAACGTCTACGGCCCGCGCGAGCAGCACAAGGGCCGCATGGCCTCGGTGGCGTTCCACCACTTCAACCAGTTCCGCGAGACCGGCAAGGTGAAGCTGTTCGGCGAGTACGGGGGCTACGGGCCGGGCGAGCAGAACCGCGATTTCATCTTCGTCGACGACGTGGTCGCGGTGAACCTGTGGTTCCTGCAGCACCCGGGGCAGAGCGGCATCTTCAACCTCGGTACCGGGCGCGCGCAGCCGTTCAACGACGTCGCCGAGGCCACTGTCAATGCGTCGCGTGCGTTGAAGGGCGAGCCGCCGCTGCCGTTGGGCGAGCTGGTCGCGAAGGGGCTCATCGAGTACATCGAGTTCCCACAGGCGCTGGTCGGCAAGTACCAAAGCCATACACAGGCTGACCTGTCGCGACTGCGCGCAACAGGTTGCGACCATGCGTTCACCGATGTGGCCGGTGGTGTGAAGCGCTATGTCGACTGGCTCGCGGCAGCGGGTCAATAAGGTGCATCTGTACCGGTCCTGACCGGTCAACGCTCCCTCGAAGGGCCTCGTTAGGCCGGCGGGTTGTCAATCGGCAATCCGTCAACCTTCCAGGAGAGGATCACCATGTTCAAGAAGACCATCATCGCCACGTTGCTGGCGCTGTTCTCGGCGCTGGCGTTTGCGGCGGGCGTCGACATCAACAAGGCGACGCAGGCCGAGCTCGAAGCGGTCAAGGGGATCGGTCCGGCGATGGCCACGCGCATGCTGACCGAGCGCAAGAAGGGTGAGTTCAAGGACTGGAGCGACGTGATGGGTCGCGTGAAGGGCGTGAAGGAGCACCAGGCCGCGAAGCTGTCCGATGCCGGCCTGACGGTCAACGGTGGGGCCTACAAGGCCGCGGCTGCGACCGATTCCAAGAAGGAACCGATGAAGAAGTGATCACTGCACCAGGCCACGAACCTGGTTGCTGCAACGCCTCGCGCTATCGCGGGGCGTTTTCGTTTCTTGCTTCGTTGTGCTGTGCGCGCAGGTTGTGTTCGTGGGCCCGCAAACAGCGCAGGCTTCGATACCTCAGCCCGAACGGGTGGCGAGTGTTCGACGCAGGCCCGCCACCATCCGTTCGGACTGAGGTATCGAAGTCCCGTCTGGCCCGCGAAGGCTCGTCGCATCGATCCACTGCCTTTGCTGCGTCGACCTCAGCGACCATCCCAGCCGAAAAAGCGCGCGACTTCCTCGCGCCGCTTCAGCGTGTCGGCCACGCCCAGCGCCACCAGCTCACGCGTGTACGGCGCCTCGAACAACAGGTAGCTCGCCAGTGCCGCACCGCGCGTATCGGCACCGCGGCCCGAGACCCCCACGCCGCGCAGCAGCGCCCGCACCGGCGCCGGCAGGCTCGCCAGGTGCTTGGCCGCGAGATCGTCGAGCCGCTCGCTCGGCGCAATCACCAGCACGTCGATCGGCCGCAGGCTGGTGCGCGCGAGCGCCTCCGGCTGCAGCAGCGACAGCGTGTTGTTGACCCGCTGCAGCCGCTCCACGTCCACCGCCAGCGCATCGAGAAAGATGTTCGACAGCGCATGGCCGGCGATCTGCGCGATGTTCGGGTAGTCGCCGTTCACCTGCCGGCGCCCCGGCGGCTCGTGCATGCGGCCGGCACCGACCACCAGGATGCGGCTCGCCCCCAGGTGCACCGCCGGCGAGATCGGCGCCGATTGGCGCATCGAGCCGTCGCCGAAATACTCGACCATGCCCTCGAAGTTCAAGGGCACGGCAGGGAACACGAACGGGATCGCGGCCGAGGCCAGCAGGTGCGGCACGGTGATCGCATCGCGCACCGCGACGCGTTGCGAACGCGTCCACGGCACGATGTCCTGCACCGAATCGTAGAAGGTCACGTGCGTGCCCGAGCTGTAGCTCGACGCGGTCACCGCCAGCGCCTTCAGGTGCCCGGCGTTCATCAGCTCGTGCAGCCGGCCCACCGACACCATCTGCCGCAGCAACGCATCGAGCGGCGAGTTGTCGAGCAGCGAGCGCGGGCGCGCGCGGCGCCAGCGGGCGATCACCCAGCCGATCGACATCATCGTCAGCCAGCGCGCGCCGGTGCGGATCACGCCGATCGAGTCGGAGCGGTACACCTGCTCGGCGCGGAAGTTCTCCCACACCTCGCACAGCGCCGCGACGGCCGCGTCGAAGTCGTCGCAATGGCTGGCCAGCGCGGCGGCATTGATCGCGCCGGCCGAGGTGCCGGTGATCACGGGGAAGGGATTGCTGCGGTCGTCCGGCGAGACCTCGCGGCGGATCTGCGCGAGGGCCTTCAGGACGCCGACCTGGTAGGCGGCACGGGCCCCGCCTCCGGTGAGGATCAGGCCCGTGGTGGGTGGTGGCGGCATGGGCCCCGAGTGTAGACACCCCGGGCCCGCCGACCGATCCGGTTCAGCCCGGATCAGTGGTCGTGCTTGTCGCGCTTGTCTTGCTTGTCGTGCTTGTCATGCCCGCGGCCATGGCCCCGGCCGTGGTCATCGCGGCGGTCGTGGTCATGCTCGTGCTCACGGCGCCAGTGCTCCTGGTACCAGTCCTCGCGCACGAAGTACACCGGCTGCCCGCAGGCCGCGTACTGGCCGCAGTAGCGCTTCCAGTTCTTCTGGTGTCCGGGCGGAACGCGCAGGTAGATCGGGCGGCGTTCGACGACGACCGTCGGCGGCTGCTGGATGATGATCGGCTGCGGGTTGATCACGACCGGCGGCGGCGCATTGCCGATGTCGATGCGGCCGTAGACGCCCGGCTGGCTGACGCTGACCGACACGCCAACGTCGGTGGCAAAGGATGATGCACTGGCAACGGCCAGCGTGATCAGGGCGAGTGCTTGCTTCATAACGACCTCCTGCGTGTTGACGCAGATCTGATGATGAACCTAGAACGTTGCTGAAGCGTGTGGTGCCGACAGGGAATGTGCCAACTCGTGACTACTGGTAAGTACTACTCGTAAACGATGCCGGCCCGCCCATGCGCGCTCTCGACCCAGCGCGCCAGCGCCGCATCGCTCGGGAAGAAGCGGCTTTCCTCGCCCAGGTCGAGTTCACCGACGGCCGCTTCGCGCTGCACCACCAACCGCACTGCCAGGCCCTGCGTCGTCGTGCCCTGGTCGGTCTGCACGCGCCGGCTCGGGAAGTCGCGCAGCACCTCGGCCACCGGCGGCACGCTGCCGTTGACCTCGACGCGCAGGTACTTGCCGAAGCGGCAGCGCGCGGTCGCGAGATCCCACACCTGCTGCACGTTCAGGCGCATGCCGCCGGAGAAGCGGTCGGGCTGCACCTTGCCGGAGACGATGATCAATTCGTCGTCCTTCAGCAGGTCCTTGTTGGCGTTCAACAGCTCCTCGTTGGCCACCGCCTCGATCGCCTCGCTCTTGTCGTCGAGCTTGAAGATCGCGACACGGCCGCGCTGGCCGTTGATCACCCGCAGGTCGCCGACGATGCCGGCCAGCATCTGCGGCTCGCGGCTGTCGATCACGTCGGCGATCTTGCGCTTGGCGAAGCGCCGCACCTCGTCGCCGCTCTGGTCGAACAGGTGGCCCGACAGGTAGAAGCCGAGCGCGACCTTCTCGAAGCTGAGCCGCTCCTTGATGCTCCACGGCGGCACCTGCACCAGCTCGGGCTCCTGCGTCGACGCTGCATGGGAGTCACCGAAGTCGAACAGCCCGCCCTGGTCGGCGTGCGCGGCCTGCGTGTCGGCGTACTCGAACGCGAGCCCGATGCTCGCCACCAGCAGCGAGCGCTCCGGGTGCAGCAGGTCGAAGGCACCGGCCTTGATCAGCGCCTCGACGGTTCGCTTGTTCATGCGGCTGCGGTCGACCCGCGCGCAGAAGTCGAACAGGCTCTTGAACGGGCCGCCGTCGGTGCGCGCCTGCACGATCGCCTCGATCGCGCTCTGGCCGGTGCCCTTGATCGCGCCCAGGCCGTAGCGCACCACCTTGTCGGCGACCGGCTCGAAGCGGTGCGTGCCGGTGTTGATGTTCGGCGGCTCGAAGGTGATGCCCAGCATCACCGCGTCGTCGTGGAAGATCTTGAGCTTGTCGGTGTCGTCCAGCGCGACGCTCATGTTGGCCGCGGTGAACTCGGCCAGGTAGTGCACCTTCAGCCAGGCCGTGTGGTACGCGAGCAGGGCGTAGGCGGCAGCGTGCGACTTGTTGAAGCCGTAGCCGGCGAACTTCTCCATCAGGTCGAAGATCTCGTTCGCGAGCGGCTCGGCGATGCCGTTCGCGGCCGCGCCCTCGGCGAAGGTCGCTCGGTGCTTGACCATCTCCTCGAGCTTCTTCTTGCCCATCGCGCGGCGCAGCAGGTCGGCGCCGCCGAGCGAGTAGCCGCCCAGGCGCTGGGCGACCTGCATCACCTGCTCCTGGTAGACCATGATCCCGTAGGTCTCTTCCAGCACCTCCTTCATCAGCGGGTGCGGGTACTCGACCTCCTCGCGGCCGTGCTTGCGCGCGCAGAAGCTCGGGATCAGGTCCATCGGGCCCGGGCGGTACAGCGCCACCAGCGCGATGATGTCCTCGAAGACGCTCGGCTTCGCATCCTTCAGCATGCGCTGCATGCCGGTGGATTCCAGCTGGAACACGGCCACCGTCTTGCCCTCGCTCATCAGCTGGTAGGCGCCGCGGTCGGTCAGCGGGATCTTCTCGAACGCGAAATCCTTGCGCGACGGATGGCGCGCGACGATGAAGTCCTTCGCCATCTCGAGGATGGTCAGCGTCGCGAGGCCCAGGAAGTCGAACTTGACCAGGCCGATCGCCTCGACATCGTCCTTGTCGAACTGGCTGACCGCGCTGTTGCTGCCGGGCTGCATGTACAGCGGGCAGAAATCGGTGATCTTGCCGGGCGCGATCAGCACGCCGCCGGCGTGCATGCCGATGTTGCGCACCATGCCCTCGACACGCTCGGCCAGCGCGAGCAGCTCGGCGACCTCTTCCTCGTTCTTCTCGCGCTCCTCGAGCTCCGGCGCCTCGGTGCGCGCGTAGATGATGCCGCTGTCGGGCTTGTCGCCGGGGCGCTTCAGCGTGACGGTCTTGCCGGGCGGTGCCGGCACCAGCTTCGCGATGCCGTCGACGTGGCCGTAGCCCATGCCGAGCACGCGGCCCACGTCGCGCAGCGCGGCCTTGGCCGCCATCGTGCCGAAGGTCGCGATCTGGCTGACGGCCTCGCGGCCGTACTTGTCCTTCACGTAGTCGATGACGCGGTCGCGGTTGCCCTGGCAGAAGTCGATGTCGAAGTCGGGCATCGAGACCCGCTCGGGGTTCAGGAAGCGCTCGAACAGCAGGTTGTAGCGCAGCGGATCCAGGTCGGTGATCTTCAGCGCATAGGCCACCAGCGAGCCGGCGCCCGAGCCGCGGCCCGGGCCGACCGGGCAGCCGTGGGTCTTGGCCCAGATGATGAAGTCGGCCACGATCAGGAAGTAACCGGGGAAGCCCATCTTCAGGATCGTATTGATCTCGAAATCGAGCCGGTCCACGTAGCGCGACATCTCGCGCTCGCGCTGCGCCGCGTCCGGGTACAGGTGCAGCATGCGCTCCTTCAGCCCCTCGTGCGATGCGTAGCGGAAGTAGGCCTCGGGCGCCATGCGCTCGCCATTGACCTCGGGCGTCGGGAAATCGGGCAGCTGCGGCTTGCCGAGCACCAGCGTCAGGCTGCAGCGCTTCGCGATCTCGACGCTGTTGGCGAGCGCGCTCGGCAGGTCGGCGAACAAGGCCTCCATCTGCGCCTGCGACTTGAAGTACTGCTCACGCGTGAAGCGCTTGACGCGCCGCGGGTTGGTCAGCGTCTCGCCCTCGGCGATGCAGGTGCGGGCCTCGTGGGCCTCGAAGTCGTCCGGCGTCTGGAACTGCACCGGGTGCGTCGCGACCACCGGCAGGCGCAGCGCGGCCGCCAGCGGCACCGCGGCGCGCACATGGGCCTCGTTGGTCGGCTGGCCGGCGCGCTGCAGCTCGAGGTAGAAGCGCTTGTCGAAGATCGCGGCCAGCTTCTGCGCCGCCGCGGTGGCACGCGCGGTGTCCTGCGCCATCAGGGCCTGGCCGATCGAGCCCATCTCGGCGCCCGACAGCGCGATCAGCCCACCGTTGAGTTCCTGCAGCCAGTCGAGCTTGTGCCAGGCCTGCGCGCGCTGCGCGTTCAGCACCCAGCCGCGCGACAGCAGCTCGCACAGGTTGTGGTAGCCCGCCGCGCTCTGCACCAGCAGCAGCAGGCGGCTCGGGTTCTTCTCGCCGACGGTGGTGTCGGGCTCGAGCCAGATGTCGGCACCGATGATCGGCTGCACGCCCTTCTTGCGGGCGGCGCTGTAGAACTTGACCGCGCCGAACAGGTTCGACAGGTCGGTGATCGCGAGGGCCGGCTGGTGGTCCTGCGCGGCGGCGTCCACCAGCTCGTCGATCCGCAGGGTGCCATCGACGACGGAGAACTCGGTGTGGGTGCGCAGGTGGATGAAAGCCATCGGGCGATTTTAGAGAGCCTGCGCTCCGTAAAATGCCGGGCTTCGCACGAATATGAAACCCATCCTCAACATCTCCGCCTACCTGTTCGTGACCCTGACGGACACGCAGGCGCTGCGCGAGAGCATTCGCTCACAAGCAGCCGGTCACCACCTGAAGGGCACGGTGCTGCTCGCCGAAGAGGGCATCAACCTGTTCCTGGCCGGCGCGCCCGACGCGGTGCGCGGCTTCGTGGCCTGGCTGCGCGGCGACGCGCGCTTCGCGGCACTGGCGCCGAAGGAGAGCCTGTCGGATGCGGTGCCGTTCGGCAAGCTGCTGGTGAAGGTCAAGCCCGAGATCATCCGGATGAACCACCCGCAGTTCCGGCCCGAATCGGGGCGCGCCCCGGCGGTCGACGCGCGGACGCTCGCGCGCTGGCTCGATGCCGGCCATGACGACAGCGGCCGCGAGGTGGTGATGCTCGACACCCGCAACGCCTTCGAGGTGGACCACGGCCGCTTCGAGAACGCGATCGATTGGCGCATCACCAAGTTCACCGAATTCCCGCAGGCGCTGCGCGCGCATGCGGCCGAGCTGCAGGGCAAGACGGTGGTCAGCTACTGCACCGGCGGCATCCGCTGCGAGAAGGCGGCGCTGTTCATGGCCGAGGCCGGCGTCGAGAACGTGCTGCAGCTCGAGGGCGGCATCCTGAAATACTTCGAGGAGGCCGGCGGCAGGCACTTCGACGGCCACTGTTTCGTGTTCGATGAAAGGGAATCCGTCGACGCGGCACTGCTGCCGGCGAGATCGGTGTAAGGTCGCTGCGATCGGCGCCGACCGACGGCGCAGGAGACACCGATGCAGTCCCACAGCTTGCCCCGCAGCGGCAGCCTTCCCGTCCAGCCGAACAGTCCGCTCGGCAATCGGTATGCCCAGGTTCGCGAGACCAGCCTCGCGCTGGCCGCGCCGCTGTCGCCCGAAGACTGCCAGGTGCAGTCGATGCCCGACGCGAGCCCGACGAAGTGGCACCTCGCGCACGTCACCTGGTTCTTCGAGACCTTCCTGCTGGAGCGCTTCGAGCGCGAGTTCCAGCCGCACGACGCGCGCTTCCGCGTGCTCTACAACAGCTACTACAACGGCATCGGCGACCAGTACCCGCGCGCCAAACGAGGCCTGGTGACGCGCCCGGCACTGGCCGACGTGCTGCGCTACCGCGCCGATGTCGATGCGCGCATGCAGGCGCTGATCGCGCAGCGCGGCGGCGATGCGGAACTGGCCGCGCTGGTCACGCTCGGCCTGCACCACGAACAGCAGCACCAGGAGCTGCTGCTGACCGACATCAAGCACGCGCTGTCGTTCAGCCCCGGCCACCCCGGCTACGGCAAGCGCTGGCCGATGACCGCGGTGCAAGCGCAGGCGCTGCGCTGGTTCGGCTACGGCGGTGGCCTGTTCGAGCTGGGCCACGACCCCGAGCGCGACGGCGCGTTCTGCTTCGACAACGAGACGCCGCGCCACCGCACGTTCATCGCGCCGTTCGAGCTCGCGTCGCGACCGGTCAGCCATGGCGAGTGGATGGCCTTCATCGACGACGGCGGCTACCAGCGGCCGGAGCTGTGGCTCTCGCTCGGCTGGGACTGGGTGCGCAACGGCGGCCACCAGGCGCCGCTGTACTGGCGGCGCGAGGGCGACGCGTGGTTCACGCACACGCTGCATGGCGAGATGGCCGTCGACCCGCACACGCCGGCCTGCCACCTGAGCTACTTCGAGGCCGACGCCTACGCGCGCTGGGCCGGCGCGCGCTTGCCGACCGAGGCCGAATGGGAGTTCGCGGCCCGGCAGACCAAGCCGCAGGCGCGCGCCAACTTCGCCGACAGCGGCGCCTTCCACCCGATGCCGGCGGCGGATGCGCCGGCCGATGCACCGTCGCAGCTGTTCGGCGACGTCTGGGAATGGACGCAGTCGAGCTACCTGCCCTACCCCGGCTACAAGGCGCTGCCCGGCGCGGTCGGCGAGTACAACGGCAAGTTCATGAGCCAGCAGATGGTGCTGCGCGGCGGCTCGTGCGCGACGCCAGCCGGGCATGCGCGGGCCAGCTACCGCAACTTCTTCCCGCCGGAGGTGCAGTGGCAGTTCAGCGGGCTGCGGCTGGCGCGGGACGTGGGCTGACGCGGGCCATTTGAACCGGCGGCGGAACGGCTTCGCCCGTGGCGTTACCAAGTGCTCGCGCCAGGTGGATCTGGCCGCGGAAGCAAGGCATGAGCGTGGGATCGGTGACAGGGAAGAAGAGAACGCGGGAACCGGAGGCCGAGCCCCCGGGCGGCGAGCCCGCCGCGAGCATCGCGAGGAAGGCACGCCAACAGGCGAAGGAGACTTGCGCGACGTTCCCGGACCTGATCACGCCCGAGGGCCAGGATGCCTTCTTCAACGTGGTCGGCATCGAGGGCATCGAGCAATGCTTCCGTGACGACCTGAAGACCGTGGAGCAGGTCTACTGGCAGAAGGTCGACGAGCATGCCGCCGCCGACCGCACCGACACCGTCCGTCCTCCGCCGGTTCGCATCGATCCAAGGTACTTTGCCGATGCGCATACCGAGGGYGTGCGGGGAGATGGTGACTGTGCGTTCCACTCGATGATCGCCGGTGCCAGGCACCTGGGTGGCAATACCGCGGCGGCCGGTCCGTCAACGCCCCGCGAGATGCGCCTGCAGATGGCGGCCCATGTCGAGCGCGAGTACACCCTCTGGCGCCACGCGTCGGTGCACGACGTTCCGGACGAGAAGCAGTACCTGCTGACCCTTCCGTCCGACGACGACGAGCGCCGCGCAATGCTCAAGGATCTTCGCACGTCAGGCAGCTGGTTCCACGACATGGGCGACCTGTCGGTAGCGATCGCTGCCGACGCCTTCGGCCTGCAGATCGAGGTCATCACCCCGTATACCGACAGCGACCATCGACAGGTGTTCGGCGTGCAGCGCAACGGAACGCTGCCGCTGACGCTGCGCCGCGAGCGCGCGCACTACGAACCGGTGATCAGCTGTTCAACACCGCCAGCACGTCCGACCTGAACTCGCGCTGGTACAGCACGTACACCACGCCCGCCGTCGCGAGCATGAAGATCAGCGGCGAGAAGAACCAGGCCACCGCGGCGAATGACAGGTAGTACGCCCGCAGCCCGTCGTTGAAGGTTTCGGCGGCCATGCTGACCACGCCGCCCGCCTTCTTCGCGAAGGCCTGCCGGCGCACCTCGCCGTCGGAGCCTTGTTCGAGCAACTGCGCTGCCTCCGGCGCCGCGGCGATCAACAGCGCGCCGAAGGTGTACTGCCGCATCGACCACGTGAAGCGGAAGAACGCATAGACGAAGATGCCCAGCAGCAGCACCACCTTCAGGTCGAACACCAGCACCGAGGTGCGGGCCGCGAACGGCAGGTCGCGCACGATCTCGGTGGCCTTGTCGCTGGTGCCCAGCACCGCCAGCAGGCCGCCGATGATCAGGATGGTGGTCGACGCGAAGAACGACGGGCTGGTCGACAGGTTCTGCAGCACGACGCCGTCGATCACCCGCACCTCGCGGTAGGTGGTCTGCAGCATCCATTCGCGGCGCACCCGGTTCGTCGACGCGAGGATCGACGGCTGCGTCAGCGCGCGGCGGTGCGCGAACCAGATGTAGCCGGCCCAGGCGCAGAAGAACGCCACCAGGGCGGCCCAGTCCGTCCAGGGCAGCACCGCCACGAGCTTCAGGATGATGTCCATGGCGGCAACTTTAACGGGGATGACGCCCCGGCCCGCTACGTCAGCGTCGTCTCGATCCGAGTCTGCCCCTCGAGTACCCGGTGGATCGGGCACTTGCCGGCAATCTCGAGCAGGCGGGTCCGATCGGCCTCGGCCAGATCACCGTCGATGTGGATGCGGCGCTGCATCTGGTAGCGCACGCCGCCGTCGTCGCCACGCGTCTCGACGTGGTCCACCTGCACGTGCAGCGAGYGCACGGCCAGCGCCTTGCGGCGGATGTAGAGCTCCAGTGTCAGCGTGGTGCAGGCGGCCAGCGCCGAGTCCAGCAGGTCGTGCGGGCTCGGCGCGGCATCGCTGCTGCCGAGCGTGCGATCCACGTCGGCGGCCCAAGCATGGCGGCCGTTGGTGAGTAACGTGAGCAGCGTCAGCGCGCTGGCCGGTTGGTCAGCCGCCGCGGGCCGCCGGTGCAGGTGGGCGTCGATCGTCATCAGCGGCGCTTCGCATCCAGGCTCAGCGCACCGGCCCCGAAGGCCACGATCGCGAGCAGCCCGCCGATCACCGAGATGTTCTTCATGAACATCAGGTTCTGCACCATCGCCTGCTCGGCCGGCACGGCCCAGAAGTTGTGGAAGATCACCGTGGCGGCCAGCGTGAACACCGCCAGCACGGCAGCAGCCCAGCGGGCGTTCCAGCCGACGATCAGCGCGATGCCGCCGACGATCTCGACCAGCAGCGCGATCACCGCGCCGACCTGCGGCAGCGGCAGGCCCTTCGACGCGATGTAGCCGACCGTGCCCTCGAAGCCGGTCAGCTTGCTGAAGCCGGCCAGCACGAACATCAAGGCCAGCAGGATGCGCGCAGCGAGCGCGAGCGGGTTCTGGAGTCGTTCGAACATGATGGGTCGTCCTTGGTTGAAGAAAGGGATCACTGCAGGTCGAAAACCAGCACCTCGGCATCGCGCCCGGCGCCGATGCGCACCGCCGGTTCGTCGTCGAGCATCGCCGCATCACCGGCGGACAGCGCCTGGCCGTTCACCTCGACGCTGCCGCGCACCACGTGCACATAGGCCTTGCGCTTCGCCGGCAGCGCCAGCTCGGCACGCTCGTCGCCGTCGAACAGGCCAGCATACAGCGTCGCGTTGGCGTGCAGCTTCACCGAATCCTCGCGGCCGTCGGGGCTCGCGACCAGGCGCAGCGCACCGCGCTTCTGCGCCGCGTCGAAGTGCTTCTGCTCGTAGCCCGGCTCGATGCCGCGCACGTTGGGCTCGATCCAGATCTGCAGGAAGTGCGTCGTGTCGTTCGCCGCGTGGTTATATTCGCTGTGCTGGATGCCGCGGCCGGCGCTCATGCGCTGCACGTCGCCCGGCACGATCTGCGCGCCGTTGCCGATGCTGTCCTTGTGGCCGAGCGCGCCCGACAGCACGTACGACACGATCTCCATGTCGCGGTGGCCGTGCGTGCCGAAGCCGGTGCCCGGGGCGATGCGGTCTTCGTTGATCACTCGCAGGTTGCCGAAGCCCATGTGCTTCGGGTCGTAGTAGTCGGCGAACGAGAAGCTGTGGAACGACTTCAGCCAGCCGTGGTCGGCGTAGCCACGTTCAGTCGATTTGCGCAGGGTGAGCATGTCGCGTCCTTTCAGTGGTGATCTCTGGGGTATGGAAGAGACTGTAGGCGCCGCCCCCCGGCCCATCACGGGCCGCGCGTTGAAGCGTTCGTTCAAATAAGATGAACGAAACTCCGACGGCCCCGCCATGACCAGCTCCCGCAACGTCCTGACCCCTGAAGCGCTCGCGATGATGGACGTCATCGCCCGCACCGGCAGCTTCGCCGCGGCCGCCCGCGAGCTCGGCAAGGTGCCGTCGGCGCTGACCTACAACGTGCGCCAGCTCGAGGACGCGCTCGACGTGCTGCTGTTCGACCGCCGCTCGCGCCAGGCGAGGCTGACGGCCGCCGGCGAGGAGCTGCTGCACGAGGGCCGGCGGCTGCTGCAGGAGATGGATGCGGTGGCCAACCGCGTGAAGCGCGTCGCGACCGGCTGGGAGACGCAGTTGTCGATCGCGGTGGACGGCATCATGTCGCGCGCCACGCTGTTCGAGCTGTGCGAGGCGTTCTATGCGCTGAGCCCCGAGAGCCCGGGCGCCACCAGCGGCGGGCCGGGCACGCGGCTGCGGCTGCGCACCGAGGTGCTGGCCGGCACCTGGGAGGCGCTGGTCAGCGGGCAGGCCGACCTGGCGATCGGCGTCGGCGTGGACCGCACGATGCCGCCCGGCATCCAGATGCAGCCGCTCGGCAGCATCACCTTCGTGTTCGCGGTGGCGCCGCACCACCCGCTGGCCCACGCCGAGGGTCCGCTGAGCGATGCCGACCTGATCCACCACCGCGCGGTCGCGGTCGCCGATTCGGCACAGCGCATGGCGCCGCTGACAGTGAACCTGCTGCCCGGGCAGGACGTGCTGACCGTCGCGACGATGCAGAACAAGATCGAGGCGCAGCTGCGCTGCCTGGGCTGCGGATTCCTGCCCGAGCCGCTGGTGCGCGAGCACATCGCCGCCGGCCGGCTGGTCGTCAAGCCGGTGCAGCGGCCGACGCAGGTCGCGCGCCTCGGCTACGCGTGGCGCAGCGTGCCGGCCGGCAGCGCGACACGCAAGCCGCAGCTCGGGCTGGCGCTGCGCTGGTGGCTGTCGCAGCTGGAGAGCCCGGCCACGCGCAGCGCGCTGATCGAGCGCCACAGCGGCTTGCTGCCGTTGGGTGGGGCCTGATCACAATGAGGTACCGCGGACGGTTCGCGCCGTCGCCGACCGGCGCGCTGCACGCCGGCTCGCTGGTGGCAGCGCTCGCGAGCTGGCTCGATGCGCGGGCGCACGATGGCGCGTGGCTGGTGCGCATCGAGGATGTCGACACGCCGCGCTGCGTGCCGGGCGCCGATGCGCAGATCCTGGCGCAGCTCGCGCAATGCGGGCTGCTGCCCGACGAGCCGCCGGTGTGGCAATCGCAGCGCGGCGCGCACTACGCGGCCGCGCTCGATGCGCTGCGCGCCGCCGGGCAGGTGTACCCCTGCGGCTGCACACGGCGCGACATCGCCCTCGCGCTTGAAGCCAGCGGCCACGGCAAGCCGCGCCACGGCGAGCTCGTCTACCCCGGCACCTGCCGGCATGGCTTGAACGGCAAGCCGGCGCGCGCGACGCGGGTGCTGAGCTGCAACGCCAGCGGAGCCGACATCGTGATCGACTGGCGCGACCGCCGCCTCGGTGCGCAGCAGCAGAACCTGACGCAGGCGGTCGGCGACTTCGTGCTGCATCGCGCCGACGGGCTGTGGGCCTACCAGCTCGCGGTGGTCGTCGACGACGCGCTGCAGGGCATCACCCACGTCGTGCGCGGCGAAGACCTCGCCGACAACACGCCGCGCCAGATCCACCTGCAGCGGCTGCTCGGCCTGCCGGCGCTGCAGTACCTGCACACGCCGCTGGTGCTGGGCGCGAACGGCGAGAAGCTGTCGAAGCAGAACGGCGCGACCGCGCTCGACCTGGCCGACCCGGCGCGCGCGCTGCACGCCGCCGCGACGACCCTCGGCCTGCAGCCCTCGGCCACCAGCAGCGCCGCGCTGCTCGCCGACTGCGTCGCGCAGTGGCGACAGCGCCGGCTTGCATAGAAACTAAGATTGATCTTATGATAATCGCATGCCCACCGACACCGAACCGCGGCAATGCGCCGTGCGGCTGCGTGCCGCGCTGTCCGACCTGACACGCCAGCTGCGCCACGCGCTGCCGCCCGAGGGCATCAGCGTCGCCAAGCTCAGCGCCATGGGTGCGCTGTACCGGCGCGGTCCGATGTCGCCGAGCGAACTCGCGGCCCACGAGCGCGTGAAGCTGCAGACGCTGACGCGCCTGCTCGCCGAGCTGGAGGCCGACGGCTGGCTGGCGCGCGCGCCGCACGCGCATGACGGTCGCCAGAGCGTGCTGTCGCTGACCCGGATCGGACTGCAACAGCTGAAGGCCGACGTGCACCGGCGTGAAGCCTCGCTCGCCGACGCGATCGCCGACACGCTGGACGCGTCCGAGCGCGCGACGCTGCTGCAGGCGTGCGCGCTGATGGAGGCACTGGCCGTGCGGCTCGGCGGTCGCGCGGCGTCGATGCAAAGGAACGTGACATGACCTCACTCGCCGCACGCGTGGCCCACGCACGCGCCGACGGGCGCCTGTGGCACGGCGCGCAACTCGCGGTGGCCGTCATCGCAGCCTATGCGGTGTCGAGCGCGTTGCACCTGCCCGAGAGCTTGTGGGCGGTGATGTCGGCACTCATCGTCGTGCGGCCGAATGCCGGCGCGAGCGTCGGCGCCGGCGGCGCACGGCTCGGCGGCACCGTGCTCGGCACGCTGTGCGGAGTCGGCGGCGTCTGGCTGCGGCACCACGGCGTCGATGCGGCGCCCGCCACGCTGTTGATCGTCGCCGCCCTCGCGTTCGCGAGTGCCACGCTGCCGCTGATCGCCAGTGCACCGGTCGCGGCGCTGATCATCCTGTCGAGCGGCAGCATGCCGGGGCATTCGGCGCTGCAGGTCGCATGGCTGCGCGGCGCCGAAGTCGGCATCGGCGTGCTGGTCGGGCTCGGCGTGTCGCTGCTGCTGCGAGCCGCGCGCGCCGGTGCGCGCTTCACCGGTGCCTGCGCCGACCTGCTCGAGGCGTTCGCCCGACCTCTGGACGAGGAAGCCGATGCGGCACCCGACGGCACCGTGCGCAGCCGCCTGCGGGAGCTCGCCGTGATCGCAGTGCAGGCCGATCGCGAACGCGCATGGATCGCGCGCCTTCGCAGACGGCCCGTCGAGCGCGACGCGCACGTGCAGCTCGCGCGCATGGTCTCCCGGGTCCACCAGGACAGCGCCGTGATCGCCCGCCTGCTGCCCGGTCTGCAGCCCGACGCGGCGGCCCCGACTGCGGCGATCGCTCAGGCCCTGCGCGGCGCGGCCCAGGCGCTGCGCGCACGGGCGATGCCCGACCTCTCGATGCTCGCGTCGCCGCGCCCTGCCGCCCGCATCGCCGGCCCGGTCGGCCTGCTCGCGCACGACCTGCGCGCACTCGCGCAACGCTTCGAGAGCCTGCACGCCGCGCAGTCGCGTTGAAATTGCATCCAATCGCAAGTGCCGCCGCGCCGCGGCATGCGACCTGCTTCGAGACCTGCATCCAGAACAACCGCAGGCCCACGCCGCCTTTCCCGGCACGAATCGACGCGAAGTGAAGCCGGACTGACACATCCCGTCAGCGGCACCGCGTCATCCATCGGCGAAAGCGATAGGTCCCACCCCAGAATGATGATCCGAAGCAGCCGAGCCGCACGTGTGAGCGGAACCGTTTCCACTCTTTTCCTGTCGATGATGCTGCTGGCCGGCTGCGGCTCCGGCTCGGATGACGGCGACACGCCCGCGCCGGCACCGGTGGGTTCGGCCCCCTCGCCGGCCCCGGCTCCCGCTCCGAGTCCTGCCCCGGCGCCCTCGCCCTCGCCCTCGCCCTCGCCCTCGCCTGCGCCGGCCCCTGCTCCCGCGCCTTCACCCGCTCCGGCGCCGCAACCCTCCGCACTGACGCTGCCGATCGAAGTGCTCGGCGACGGCTCGCCGAAGGCCCCGCTGGTCGTCGAGACGCGCCTCGACCTCGACAGCGGCAAGCTCGCGTCGGCGACCAAGCTCTACCTGGTGTGCCACCGCTGCGGCTACTACGGCGCGCCCGAGTTCGAGGCGTTGGCCGCCACGCCGCCGAAGGTCAAGGCCAGCCTGCGCGTGCTCGGGGGCACCAACAGCGCCGGCGAGGCCCAGGTGCCCTGGGTCGACATCACCGACCAGGCCGTCACGCTGGCCGACAACGAGCGCATCCACGGCGGCGTCAACGGCGGCTTCTTCACGACCCGCATCACGCTCGCGCTCGACACCGCGACGCGTGCGCGCCTGGTCGCATGGCCGAAGGGCAACCGCATCCAGTTCCGCTTCAACGGCACCGACGGCGAGACCAACGGCTTCCGCGTGCTCGACCTGCAACTGCGCGACGACGCCGGCGCCAGCCTCGCGAGCAACGCGGTGGCGCGCGTCGACCCGCTGATGGAGAAGAACGCCGGCAAGACGCTCACCAGCGACGTCGAGCTCGGCCGCACGCTGTGGAGTGCGCGCGGTGCGCTCGCCAAGTCGCCGCTCGTCAGCCGCAAGCTGCAGGCCGCCTGCTCGTCGTGCCATGCCGAGGACGGCCGCGACCTGCAGTACTTCAACTACTCGAACAACTCGATCGTGCAGCGCAGCCGCTACCACGGCCTGAGCGAGGCGCAAGGCAAGCAGATCGCCGCCTTCCTGCGCTACACGCTGCAGGGCGTGCCGCACGCCGCGAAGGCGCGCCCGTGGAACCCGCCGTACCAGCCGGGCCCGGGCCTGGATTGCACCGGCATCGGCTGCGAGACGCAATGGGCGGCCGGCGCCGGGCTGGAGGCGGTGCTCGAGAACGCCACCGACGCCACCAAGGCGCTGTTCGGCAAGCCGCTCGCCGGCGCGCTGAGCGTGACGCAGGCCGAGGTCGACAAGGTGATGGACCCGAGCGCGACGATGAACGCGCGCGAGATGCAGATCCCGATGCAGTTCCCCGACTGGAACGCCTGGCTGCCGACCACCCACCCGTACGACGTGTGGCCGACGACGACCGAAGGCTCGTTCGAGGCCGGCGCGAAGTTCAGCGCGGCCGATGCGAAGAAGGACCCGAACGGCAAGTACAAGGCACTGCTCGCGTGGCTGACCGCGCACAAGAACCCGAACGGCGTGTTCGGCGACTGGAGCCACCTGAAGGTCGACGAGCGCGTGCAGATCAAGTCGATGTTCACGCTGTTCGGCTGGGAGGGCTACAACTACCTCGGTGGCGGCCGCGGCAACCACATCGCGGCAAGCGGCCAGTACGGCGCGCAGGTCGGCGCGGCCAACCTGCAGAAGCTGGCCTCGGCCACCACCACCGCGGCGAACCCGGCCGCCTTCACGACCAACGCGTTCATCGAGCGCTCGGTGGCCAGCATGCTGCACTGGAACGCGGTGAAGCAGTGGGAGATGGCCCAGGTGTACGGCCTGGAAGGCAACCAGCAGTGGTTCATCGGCGACAAGGACGCCGCCACCGGCGCATGGAAGGGCCGCGGCGAGGCGCACGGCTGGCCGTTCAACAGCGTCAGCCTGTTCTTCCTCGCGCCGCACATGATCTACCAGCAGGACACCGACGGCACCGGCAAGATCACCCGCGAGTGGTACAACGCATGGGAGGCGGGCAACATCGTCGGCTCGTACTACCGCACCAACCAGTGGTACCAGCTGCAGATGTCGGTGAACCCCGGCGGGCAGAGCGACTGGGTGAACTTCTCGATGGACTGGCCGTACCTGACGGCCTTCGACGACTACCTGGGCATGAAGGTCGGCACCGCGACGCCGGCCGCCAAGGCCGCCAACGACACGCACTACGTGCGGCTGCTGCAGGCGCGCATCAAGTCGGCGCAGTACGTCAACAACGAGATCGTGCTGTACGACCCGGCGCAGCCCGACCTGTTCGCCAACCGCGGCCGCTACGGGCGCGGCCAGGTGGCCAAGCACCTGACGGTGACCAACTTCATCGACACCGCGTCGAACAACGGCAAGAGCAACTCGAAGTACCGCTTCCTCGACGAGCTGTCGCCGGGGCTGTACCCGCGCGTCGTCAACGGCGCGATCCGCCAGTTCAACATGCTGTATTCGCAGACCGCCGCGACGGCCTGGCGCCGCTGCGACCCGAACAACAGCCAGCTCGGCGAGCCCGAACCGTGGGCCGGCTTCCGCTACTGCCTGGATGCGCAGCGCTCGCCGCTCGGGCAGGCGGCCGACGGCAGCTACTTCATGAACCAGGTGAACTACCGTGCCAGCACCGAGCAGACCGAGCAGTACGGGCTGTGGAAGGCGACGCAGATGGGGGCCGACCCGGCGCGGCTGAAGGTGTGGTCGGACTGGATCGACAGGATGTGGCCGAAACCTTGACCCCGCCAGGGCAGCGCGAATGGCGTCAAAATGGCCGCCATTCACAACGTCTTCGGGCTGCGCGCCAACGTCACCATGAAAAGCGATTTCGGATTGATTGGCCTGGCCGTGATGGGCCAGAACCTGGTGCTGAACGTGGAGAGCCACGGCTTCCAGGTCAGCGTGTTCAACCGCACGACGGCCGTCACCGACGAATTCGTCGCCCGCCACCCGGGCAAGAAGCTGGTGGGCGCGGCAACGCTCGAGGCCTTCGTCGAGAGCCTGGCCACCCCGCGCAAGATCCAGATCATGGTGAAGGCCGGTGCGCCGGTCGATGCGGTGATCGAGCAGCTGATCCCGCTGCTGTCGCCCGGCGACATCGTGATCGACGGCGGCAACAGCCTCTACACCGACACCGAGCGCCGCGACGCATACCTCGCCAGCAAGGGCCTGCGCTTCATCGGTGCGGGCGTCTCGGGCGGTGAAGAAGGTGCGCGCAAGGGCCCGTCGATCATGCCGGGCGGGCCGCTGTCGACCTGGGAGGTGATGCAGCCGATCTTCGAGGCGATCTCGGCCAAGGTGGACGGCGAGCCGTGCGTGATCCACATCGGCCCGGGCGGCGCCGGTCATTACGTGAAGATGATCCACAACGGGATCGAGTACGGCGACATGCAGCTGATCTGCGAGGCCTACAGCCTGTTCAAGGCGGCGGGCTTCACGACGCAGGAGATGGCGGCGATCTTCAACCAGTGGAACGAGGGCGAGCTGCAGAGCTACCTGATCCAGATCACCGGCAAGGCACTGGAGCAGGTGGATGCCGAGACCGGCAAGCCGATCGTCGAGCTGATCCTCGACAAGGCCGGCCAGAAGGGCACCGGCCAGTGGACGCTGCTGAACGCGGCGGAGAACGCGGTGGTGATCAGCACGATCAATGCAGCGGTCGAGGCGCGCGTGCTGTCGTCGCAGAAGAAGCAGCGCGTGGCCGCGAGCAAGCAATTGCAAGGGCCGAAGGTCGACCTGTCGCCGGTGAAGGCGCAGCTGGTGGCGAAGGTGCACGACGCACTGTATGCGTCGAAGGTGATCAGCTACGCGCAGGGGCTGGACCTGATGAAGACGATGGGCGAGAAGAAGGGCTGGGGGCTCGACCTCGGCCGCATCGCCGCGATCTGGCGTGGCGGCTGCATCATCCGCGCGCGCTTCCTGAACCGCATCACCGACGCGTACCGCAGCAACCCGCAGCTGACGAACCTGATGCTGGATCCGTTCTTCAAGGATTTGCTGAACCGCACGCAGCAGAACTGGCGCGAGACGGTGGCGCTGGCGGTGACGAACGGCATCCCGGTGCCCGCCTTCAGCGCGTCRTTGGGGTACTACGACAGCTACCGCTCGGAGCGGCTGTCGGCCAACCTGCTGCAGGCGCAGCGCGACTTCTTCGGCGCGCACACGTATGAGCGCATCGACAAGCCGGAGGGGACGATGTTCCACACCGAGTGGCCTGAAGTGATCGGCTGAGGAGTAGCGGCATGAAACACACCCTGCGCACCACGTTGTTGTTGGCGGGTCTCGTCGCCGGGGCTGCGGGCGCGGCCCGGGCCGACGAAGAGCCGTCGAAGATCGACCGCGCGGCTTCGGCCGTCGGTCACGCCGCATCAACTGCGGCGACGAAGACCGGGCATGCGGTGAAGCATGCGGCCGAGGTCACCGGGGCGGCGATCCAGAAGGGCGCCGAGAAGACCGGCGAGGTCGTGCGCAAGGGTGTCGAGAAGACCGGCGAGGTGATGAAGCGGGGCGGGGAGAAGTTGCAGTCGTCGGCGAAGTCGGCTTCTTCCAGCGACTGACTCGCGCCGGTCAGCGCAAGCTGGCCGACAGCATCGCGAAGCCCAGCACGTTGACGGCGACCGTGGCCCAGAACACGCGCCGGAACGATGCCTTGGCGGACTTGTGGCGCAGCCACCGCTGCGCGAGCAGCGCACCCGGCCAGCCGCCCGCGAGCGACAGCAGGTGCAGCGTGCGCTCCGATGTGCGTGGCCCGCGGCGGCGCGCTGCGGACTTGTCGATCGCATAGACGACGAACGTGATCGCGCTCAGGACGGCGTAGGCTGCGGCGGTCCAGAGCAAGGGCCAGCGGATGTTCATTGGTGATTCCGGAGAGTGCGGCGCCGGATCGTACGTGACACGCCTGTATTGACGCGGCCTCTTCTTGGCAGTCAAATCGCCGCTCTCCATGGCACCTCATCAGGTGCATCTTGAGACGAGCGCTCGCCACACGGCCTCCAGCGCTCCACGGCGCAACTCCCTCGCGCCACCCCCTTGAAGTACAGCGTCCGCGCTTGCTCCGACATGAAGCGGAGCGACGCGGGTTCGAACGCGTCATTCGACATGCTTGCCGGGTTGCATGTGCAAGCACCCGCACGACCGCCATGCAGATCACCAACAACTCCACGCCCTTCCTCGCTCATCGCTTCGTCTCGATAGACAAGACCGGCCAGAAGCACTGCGTCGCGATCATCAAGGCAACATTCGACGTTGTCGCGCAGGGTCGTTGCGTGCCGTCAGCCGATCAGACGCCCTTCGTCTACACCGACCAGCACCACGGCGATCCAGGCGCCACGTCGGTCCGCTTCGAGACGGACTTCGCGCCGGTGAAACCGATGGTCGACGTGCTGCTGCACGCCAGCGCTGTGTCACCAGACGGCAGTCCGATCACAAGGCTGCATGTTCACTTCGCGGGTGCCGGCATGCGCAAGCATGCGGTGGTCACCGGAGATCGCGTCTGGACCCGAGGATTTGCCGGACCCGTGCCTTCCGATCCGTTGCCGTTCACCGAAATCCCGCTGATCTGGGATCGCGCCTTTGGCGGCACTGACCTGCGTCACGCCCATCCGCGGCGCAGCAACAGTGATCTGCGGAACCTGGTGGGGGTCGGGTTTCGCATGAACGGCGCGACAGGCAGCGTCCTCGGCACCGCCCTGCCAAACATTGAACGTGCGGACGCGGTGATGCGACGGTGGTCAGACAGGCCGGAGCCGATCGGCTTCACACCCGTTGGACGTGGCTGGGTACCTCGAATTGCCTTCGCCGGCACCTACGGCCGGACCTGGTTTGAAAGCCAAAGACCATTTTTGCCCGCCGACTTCGACAGCCGCTACTTTCAAGCCGCACCGCTCGATCAGCAACTGCGGCGGCTCGAGGCTGGCACACGCTTCGCCTGCGTGAACATGAGCCCCGACGGAAAGTTCGTAGCCGAAGTGCCTTCCTTCGAGGTGCCCATCAACTTTCGCTCCGAGAACACGACCTCGAGTGCCACGGTCGTTGCCGACACCCTCATCCTGGAGCCGGGACGAGCCAAGCTGATACTGATTGGCCGAGCTTCGATCGCACTGCCTCGAAGGACCACACAACTTCGCGAGATCAACATCGGCGAACGGCGTCTGGTCCATGTACACGGCAAGCCGCACTTCACGGGCCTTGGGCACCTTGTCAATTCGAAGAAGGCAATGAGCGAGGCGCCTGCGTGAGCGCACTTCACATCACTTGCGTTGCGCTCGCCAGCGCCGTCGGCCTGACGCCAGCTTCAGCTGCTGCCGCCATGCGTTGCGGCATCAGTGGAATCGGCGAGTTGCCTACCGTCGACGACGCCCTTGAGCCTGTCGCTGGCGCGCGCGTGCCTTCCATCCCCGACCACCTTCACGGTCGCGATCGCCTGATCGAGTTGCTGTTGCAGGTGATGGCGGACAGCCATGCTGCACTGGCTACCCGGATCGACATCACCCAACTGCCTGTTCTGCTCTGCACATCAGAGGTTGCGCGCCCAGGAGCTTCGGTACACGGCATCGTCCCAGCCATGGAGGCTCGTCTGGGCTTTCACCTTCGGCGGGCCGGTGCTCGACACCTTGCACGAGGTCACGTCTCCTGCTTCGAATCGCTTGGTTTCGCCGAAGCAGCGATGCTGCAGGCAGGTGGCAGCGCTTGTCTGGTGATCGCAGCGGACTCCCTGATCGACCCGCGCTCTCTGAACTGGGTTGAGAAATCAGGGCGATTGAAGACGTCTCGCCGCTCTGAAGGGGTCATTCCAGGTGAAGGCGCGGCTGTCCTGCTGGTCAGCCTCGAACCATTGGGTGAGCCGTGCATGGTCTTGCAAGGCATCGGTATGGGTCATGACGACGCGACAGTTCTCAACGACATTCCGCAGATGGGATCCGGAATGAGCGCAGCCGTCGCCGCGGCCTTGCAGCATGCCGGAATCGAGATGCACGACATCGCTTTCCGTCTCAGTGACGCGGCGGGTGAGGCCCACGGCTTCGAAGATCTTGCACTGGTGCAGTCCCGCCTGATGCAGCGGACAAGAGCATCGCAAGATTTGTGGCATCCCGCCAGCAGCGTCGGAGATTGCGGGGCAGCCTCAGCGCTGATGCAACTCGCCTGGATCGAGCAGGCACACATGAGGGGCTACGCACCTGGGGAGTTTTCCCTTGCGCATGCATCATCGCCAACCGGAGCACGCGCAGCAGCAGTTCTCAGCGGACCAGCCCATGGAGAACACCGTGTCTCATGAGGTCTACGCCAACGGCAACGAGATTGCAGGCAAGGCCGGCAACGGCAAGGTCATCGCATCCTTTCCCGACGTTTGCCTGTCGCCGCCGGGGCCACCCGCCGGTCCGATACCAATCCCCTACCCCGATACCTCGTTCTCGACCGACCTCAAGGACGGCTCGATCTCGGTGCTGCTGGCCGGCAAGCCTGCAGCTTTGTCCCAGCAGTCCTTCTATCAACCAGCGACTCTCGGAAACGAGGCCGCCACCAGGGCTTGGGGCATGTCCGTGATCACGCATCAGATCAGCGGCAAGACCTGTTTCCAGGCGTGGTCGATGGATGTTCTGATCGAAGGAAAGCATGTCTGCCGTCACGGCGACATCACGACCAGCAATCACGCAAGCGCTCCAGGAGCAACACCACCCAACCCCAATCTCGAAGCGGTCGGCTGGGGAGAGCTCGAGGATGAAACCAGCATCTGTGCGTGTTGCAGTGGCGCAAGACACTCAGCCGGCGCTGCGATGACGATGGATGACTGGTACACCAGGAATTCCGACGGCACGGCTGCAGCGCACGCACCGCTGTATGTGTCCCTGATGTCGGATGTGGCAAACCGGAAGACCATGACACCCGCCTGCACCTGCAACAGCAAGCTGATTCCGATGGCGCCATGCAACGTGTTCAGGCGCCCTGTCACCGAGGAAGAAGGTGATCGCAACGAGTCGGCCTGGAAGGCCATCCGCCGCCAGTATCAAAGGCACAGTGGCATTGCCGACGAGACAACGGTGATTGCACGGCTCACCAGCCTGCTGACGCGGCCACCCACTCAGAAGGAGGTGCAGGAGGAACGCCAAGTGAACCATCTCGTGCCGAAGGTCGCCGCAGGAGGCTGTCCGGTCGGGCGAGGAAACCTGGAGCCCAACGGGATACTGTGCGGTGTATGCCGGAAACTCGATGAGAGATTCGGCATGCTGCAAAGGGTGGCATCCACGGCGTAGACATCGAGGAACGGAAAGGGAAGTCACTTGTACAAAGACTGGCGTTCTTACGGCGCACTACCCGCCATCGACTGGGAAGGGCGTGGCTATTTCGCGTACGAGGGGCATGGCGATCGATCCGGCCGTTCGGGTGCAGAAGCGTTCACGACGGATGCCACGTATGAGACTTGGCTCAGGGCTTTGTACAGTGCACAGGGCGGTGACTTTTCGAGAGTTCCAACGCTCGTAGACCTCTTCGCCGGCGATATCGACCCGGAGTGCATGGATCTGTGCGAATCACTCCTCGGCGATGCAGCTCCCTCAGCCACCATCGACAGACTGGCCCAACGCCTCGACAGCGGATCCGCCAGCTTCGAGGAAACGCTCAGCTGGTGCAGCGTGCTCGTCCAGCGCGGCAAGATCGCCGACATGCGAATCGTYGCAAAGGCATACGAGCCTGTCGCCGACATCAAGGATTCAGCCATCATTCCCGTCCAGCTTTCCACCTGCCTGGACCCGGGATCAGCCCTCTCGAATCCGGGCCTGTTCGGCCCGGTCAAGCAGTATCGGGCAGCGATAGAGCAGCGCTGCGACGAACTCGCCAAGACGTGCGAAACCGGTCAGGCACTCGTTTTCAAAGGCGAACCTGTCGGCGTCAGAAGGTTGGCCGTGCATGTCCTGGCGCGACTGAGGCGGCCTTGCTTCCCCAGCGACTTCAGACGACGTTTCGAGAACGCGACAGGGATCGATTGCTCATCGTTCTATGAAGAAGGACGATTCAAGCCAATGCAGGCCGCGGCCTTGATCACAGGCTTTCTCGAGAGTCCGCAATCCTGGCGGTTCGAGGATGGGGTGCGCTACTTCTTCGGGCATCGCATTCCTTGATCTGCGAGGGCGGGATTTGCCCATCAAACAGGGCGCCAGGATGACACAGCACTTTGATCCGGCTGTCGACGGCACCTCCTTCAAGCTGGGCGAGCGGCAGGTCCGCCGCGTCGAGACCACCGCACAGACAGATGTACTTGGCAACGTTGCCTGAGACGGCCCCCTCTTGGCACGGCCCAGGGCATCACGTGTAATCAGCCGGCCGCGTCGTCGAAGCAGTCGTCCTTGGCAGTTGAGAGGGTGTGATGGCGCGGCCCATTCACCCTCATGCGATCCATCCGATGATGAACTTCAACGAAAGCCAAAGGATGAACCTCTACACCATCATTCTCGAATTCGGCGGCGGCACCTATGTCTCGCAGACCAGCGCGGCCAGCAAGGAGTCAGCGCTCTCCGCCTGGTGCAACACGATCCGCACCGACAAGGACTTCGGACCCGACTCCAGCCGCCTGGCCGAAGAAGTCGAACACGAAGCGAACGCCGCTCGACTCTCCCTTCTCGACGGCCTGGAGTCGGCCTGGAGCTTCACGACGCTCCTGAACGACCGGCTGATCCTCGGGCACGTGATCAAGACAGCGTCACCTGCCGCCTGAAACACCACGTCGATCTCACTGCCGCGGCCCGAACCCCTCCACCGGACACGCCGCCCTCGCCCCCACCACCGGCCTCGGTGGACACCCCGCCAGCGCCGGCTCCGCCACCAGCCGCTGATCCCACGCCACCCCCCCCGCCTTCGGTTGCAGCGACTGCGTGTCGACGAACAACCCGTCCGCCGTCGGCAGCAC
>NZ_JBFUFQ010000020.1:0-51521 GCF_056403355.1 Rhizobacter sp. P2_H3
CCGCCGGCCAGCCCGGTGGCCGCGCCGGCCACGCAGCTGGGCGCCGACTGGGCCACCGCCACCACCAAGGCGCGCGCGCTGGCCGTGGCCGCGGGGCTGGACTTCGACGCGCTGGCCGCCGTCACGCCGTACGAGTTCTACGGTGACTTCCACCGCACGGTGTACGCCGGCGAGCTGGCGCTGCGCGACATGGGCGAACTGCGCGTGAAGCAGTACAAGCTGCTGATGTCGGCCTTCCCGGCAGCGCCCGCGGCCATCGTGAAGGTCGGCGACAAGCCGTCGGACCAGAACGCGGTGCAGGTGGCCTTCCAGGCGCAGTTCAAGCAGGTCTTCGCGATCTTCAAGGGACTGGGTTCGGGCAAGCCGAGCGGCCACTTCACGATCGACTTCAAGAACAGGAAGCTGGTGAACGCCGACACCGCCGGGGTCAGTTTCAACTGATGAAGTGATTTGATGGCAAGCTCCGGGGTCCTTTCAAAGACTCCGGAGACTGCCATGCCCAAGGGCTACTGGATCGTGCGTGCCGACATCACCGATCCCGAGGTGTACAAGACCTACCAGGCGGCCAATGCCGCACCGTTCAAGCGCTTMGGCGCGCGCTTCCTGGTGCGCGCCGGCGGCTTCGAGGTGGTCGAGGGCAGCAGCCGGGCGCGCCACGTCGTGCTGGAATTCCCGTCCTACGAGGCGGCGCTCGCCTGCTGGAAGTCGGACGACTACCAGGCCGCGATCAAGCTGCGCGAGAAGGTCTCGACGCTCGACATCGTCGTGATCGAGGGCTACGAAGGCCCGCAGCCCTGAGCCAACCGAGACTTTGCACACGGCTCGCGGCGTCGGCTTCGAGTCAGACCGTCTCAAGCCGCCGGTCGGCGGGGCCGATAAAGCCGTGTGGTCTCCTTCACCCGCCTCATCGCCCCCTGGCAGCGCCGTGTCGCTGCCGCGTGCCTGCTGTTGCTGGCGGGCGGCGCGCTGACGCTGGCCCGCCCGGCGCATGCCGGCACCATCGGCAGCGCCGTCTTCGCGATCGAGGCCCGCCACGGCAACGAACCCAGCGCCGTCATCGCCGAACTGCGCCCGATCGAGCCGCAGGCGCGCGCGAGCGGTGGTGACGACCTGCGCATCTTCCTTGCCGCCTGGGGCTATGCCCATGCCGCGATCGACAAGCCGGCCGTGGCCGAGGCCGCGATCGAGGAACTCACCGACATCGGCCAGCGCACGCAGGATGCCGCCGCGCTCGCGTCGGCCTACACGCTGAAGGCCTGCGTGCTGCAGTTCTCCGGCCAGGTGCGCGCCGCGTTCGGCTGGATCGAGAGCGCGGTGCCGCTGGCCGACAAGGTGAACAGCCCCGACCTGAGCTACTGGGTCGACATGACCGCCGGCGACCTGGCCACCTCGAACGGCCAGATCGACGAAGGCATCCGCCTGCTCGAAGCCGCGGCGCTGGCCGCGCGCACCGGCCGCAACCCGCGCCGCGAGGCCCAGGCCTTCCAGGCGCTGGCGCCGCTGCGCATCGTCAAGGGCGACACCACCGCGGCGTTGGTGGAATCGCGCCGGGTGCGCGAGCTCGCCAGCCGCGCCGGCGACGTTGCGCTGATCACCTCGGGCTGGATCATGGAGGCGCTGGCTGCCGAAGCGTCGCAGCAGCCCGAGCGTGCCGAGCGCGCGCGCCAGCAGGCCGCGCTCACCGGCAGCGTGGTGCGGCCGGCGTCCGGCGTCAACTCGCAGATGGGCGGGGCGAGCTGGCTCAGCACCGAGGTCGACACGCTGCTGACGATGTCGACGCTGTACCTCGGCCACCGCGATTTCGCAGCGGCGCGCGAGTTCGCGCTGCGCACGCAGCGCCTGGCCGACCAGCGGCAAGACCCGGGCACGGCCGCGCGCGCGATGGTCAACCAGGGGCTGGCCGAGCTCGGCGCCGGCCACCTGCTGACCGGCCGGCAGCTCGCCGACCAGGGCCTGGCGATGCTCGGCAAGGCCGGGCGCAATGCCGAATACCTGATCCAGCTGAACCGCTATGCCGTGGCGCTGGAGCGCGCCGGGCAGGCCGTGCCGGCGCTCGACCGCCTGCGCGAGGCGCTGCTGCTCGAGACCGAACTGGAGCGCCGCGACCGCCAGAGCACCGTCGTCGCGCTGCAGCGCGAATCGAGCTTCCAGCAGCGCCAGCGCCAGCTGGAGCAGCTGCAGCACGACAACGAGCTGCAGTCGGTCGAGATCTCGCGCCGCAAGAACGAGCGCGCGCTGGGCTTCCTGCTGGTGGTGGCGATGGCGATCGGCGTCATCGCGGCCTGGCGGTTGTACCTGCGCTCGCTCGACGCCAACCGCCGGCTCGCGCTCAACAACGAGGCGCTCGAATTCGCGAGCACGCACGACAAGGTCACCGGCCTGCTGAACCGCCGCGCGATGGAGGCCGACATCGCCTCGCTCGGCGGCCGGCCGTACTGCGCCGTGACGCTGTCGGTGAAACAGTTCGGCCTGATCGTCGGCAGCGTCGGCCACCAGCTCGGCGACACGCTGCTGTGCCAGATCGCGACCCGCCTGGACGACGCCGCGACCCGCGACGCCGGCCGCCTGTACCGCATCGACGGCGTGACCTTCGCCGCGATCTACCGCTTCGGCGGCGACGTGCCGCGGCTGGATCGCGCGCTGCAGGCGTTGACCGAATCGATGGACATGCCGTTCGAGATCGGCCACCAGGACCTGATGGTGTCGATCGGCGTCGGTGCCTCGGAGTACCCGAAGGACGCGAGCAGCCACGACGAGGTGGCGCGGCTGGCCGAACTGGCCAAGCTGCAGGCCCAGGCCGAGCCGGGCAACAGCCACGTGATCTACGACGCGCGCATCGGCGAAGGCCAGCGCGACAAGCTGCGCATGGAGTCGCGCATGAAGAAGGCGCTGGAATCCGGCGACTTCGAGGTCTTCTACCAGGGCCAGCGCGCGTTGCGCGGCGGCATCAAGGGCTTCGAGGCGCTGCTGCGCTGGCATGACGACGGCAAGATGGTGTCGCCGGCGCATTTCATCCCGCTGGCCGAGGAGACCGGCCTGATCGTGCGCATCGGCGCGTGGGTGCTGCGCCAGTCGTGCCTGCAGGCCAAGGCCTGGGCCGATGCGGGGCTGGGCGCGCCGGTGGTGGCGGTGAACATCTCGCCGCGCCAGTTCAACCACCCGGAGTTCATGACCACGGTGCGCGAGACGCTGGCCGAGACCGGGGTCGACCCGGCCCAGATCGAGCTCGAGATCACCGAAGGCAGCGTGATGGACGATGCCGAGGCGAGCGTCGCGCGCCTGCATGCGCTGCGCGCGCTCGGGCTGCAGCTCGCGATCGACGACTTCGGCACCGGCTACGCCAGCCTCTCGTACCTGCGCCGCTTCCCGCTGAACCGGCTGAAGATCGACCGCTCGTTCATCAGCCAGCTCGGTGCGAGCGAGCAGGACGACACCATCGTGCGCACGGTGATCGAGCTGGCGCACAGCCTCGGCTTGTCGGTCACGGCCGAAGGGGTCGAGACGCCGGCGCAGCAGAGCCTGCTCGACGGCTGGGGTTGCGACATCGTGCAGGGTTTCCTGCACTCGCGGCCCGCGCCGGCAGCCGCCGCGACCACGCTGCTGGTAAGCGACCGGCAACCCGCGCTGGCGGCAGCCTGAGGGTTCACAATCGCCCGATGATGAATCGATTTGTTGTCGCGGCGGCGGGCATGCTCTTCGTCGGTGGCGCGGGCGCGCAGCCGGCCACGGCCGAGTTGCGCCCCGAGCAGATCGCGCTGTACCGCCAGAAGCTCGAGGCCGGCTGCGTGACCGACGCGAAGGCCGGCGGGCTGACGCCGTCGAATGCACAGGCGATGTGCGGCTGCTGGAGCAAGAGCCTTGCGCAGAGCGTCACCGAACCGGAATGGCAGGCGGCGGCATCGCATGCGCTGAAGCGCGACGAGGCGGCCGAGACGCAGGTGCTCGCGCCGCATGTGCGGCAGGCGGCGCGGCTGTGTGCGGCGGTGGGGCGCTGAGCGATCAGGCGGCCAGCCGCCGGTAGAAATACGTCGTCGCGCACAGCCCGCCCTCGGGCATCAGCGCGTAGTCCGGGATCACCCCCACGCGCTGCCAGCCCTCGCGCTCGTACAGCCGCTCGGCATCGGGGTTCGCGGTGTCGAGCACCAGCAGCGTCTTGCCATGCTCACGCGCCAGCGCCTCGGCCGCGCGCATCAGCGCGGCGCCGGTGCCCTGGCGGCGCGAGCGGCGGTGCACCAGCATCTTGCAGAGGTCGGCGCGGTGCGGTTGGTTGTCGGGCTGGTCGAGCACCAGCTGCACGGTGCCGACGATGCCTTGCGCGTCTTCGGCGACCAGCAGTGCGCGCTCGCCGCTGGCGACGCCCTGGGCCACGCGAGACCAGAAGGCCTGCGCGCGCTCCGGCGCGAAGGGTTGCATGAAGCCGACCGATGCGCCGCCGTCGACGCAGTCGATCAGCACCGCGGACAGGGCGTCGATGTCGGCCGGCGTCAGGGTGGCGAGGCGCCGAACGGTCAGGTCGGGGGAGGGCATTTCATCTCCAGGGGGCGGTTTCGGTGGTGATCACGACGGCATAGCGGGCCGGCTTGCGCGTCGGGTTGTGGTAACTCATCGGGCGGTCGAGCACCATCGCCAGGCAGTCGCCGGCGTTCAGGCGGTGCCGCTCGTCGCCGAGCGCAATCGCGATGCTGCCTTCGAGCACCCACACCTGCTGGTGCACGCGCGGCGTGCGTGCGGCCGTCTCGTAGTTGACGCGTGCGCCGGCCGGGAAGGCCACCTCGACGATCTGGATCGGCGATGCGAAGCCGGGCGGCGAGACGTTGCGCCGCACATAGCCCGAGGCCGGGTCGCGCCACAGCAGCTGGTCGGCCAGCCGAGACACCGGTGCGGCGTCGGCCCCGGGCGCCTCGAACAGCGACGCGAGCGGCACGCCGAGGCCGGTGGCCAGCTTCTCGAGCACGACGGCGGTCGGGCTGCTTTCGCCACGCTCGATCAGCGAAATCATCGAGCGGCTGACGCCGCAGTGCGTGGCCAGCTCGTCGAGCGACAGGCCGCGCGCTGCACGCAGCTCGCGCACGTTCTGCGCGATGCGATCGGAGAGGGAGGAGGTCGGTGTATCTTCCATTGGAATAATCATCCAATATGTTGGATAGGAATGTCAAGAGAGATGGAAGCGAGCGCCGCGGTCAGGCGAAAATGAGCCAACGGATCAACGCCGTACTTCAACGACTCCATCCAGGGATGCCATGCGCCGATTCAGTCTTCACCACCTCACTGCGGCCCTCCTGCTCGCCATGCCGTTCGTGGTATCGGCGGCCGACACGCTGTTGCCGCCCGGCAGCGGTTGGGAAGGTCGCAGCGGCCCGCAACTGGCCGCCGAATGGTGGCAGTGGGCTTCTGCCGAGCCGGACGAAACCAATCCGGTGCAGGACCTGAGCGGCGCGCAATGCGCCGTGGGTCAGCGCGGCACCCTGTGGTTCCTGGCCGGCGGGTTCGGTTCGTCGCTGATCCAGCGGACCTGCACGGTGCCGGCCGGCAAGGCGCTCTTCTTCCCGATCATCAACATGGCGTACTACCCACAGCGGGGCAACACCGCCTACACCTGTGCGCGGGCGCGATCACAGGCGGCGCTGAACAACGATGCGGCGGTGGACTTGTTCGCCGAGATTGACGGCGTGCCGGTGCCCGAGCCAAAGCGCTTTCGCGTCGCGACCGAGCAATGCTTCAACATCTTCGGTCGTATCGCGCAGGCCGACCGGCCTTACGAGGGCTACCCTGCCGCCACGGACGGCTACTGGTTGCTGCTGAATCCGCTGCCCAAGGGCCGGCATGTACTGAAGTTCGGCGGTCGCTACAACCGAAGTTCGACGGCCTACGGCCGCTCGCTGCAGGACATCGAGTATCGGCTCAACGTGCAGTGAGCCCACCGCATGTCGCGCCGCAACCTCCATGGCATCAACTCGATCGTGATCGGCGCGCTGGCGCTGTGGCTGATCGCCGGCGTCAAGCGCCTGCAGGTCTACCGCGACACGCATGCCGGCTACCTGCTGGACGTGCTCGATCGCATGGGATGGCTCGCGGATTCGTCGCGCAGCGACGCGCAGCTGAAGGCCTGGAATCCGTTCTCGCTGAACGACGGCACGGCGATCACTGCGGCGTTCGGGTTCGCCATCTACCTGGCGCTGGCGGCAATCGGCTCGGCGCTGTGGGCGCAGCGGCGCGACGAGGACAACCTCTACCTCAGCGCCGGCTTCATGTGCGGGTCGTGCGCGCTGGTGTATGCGGACTATGCGTGGGGCATGGCAGCGATGCTCGCGGGTGCCGCCGCGATGCTGCTGTTGCGTTCCCGCCAGCGGACACTCAGCCCGCGATGAGCCTGGCCACCAGCGGCATCAGCAAGGCCGCCAGCACCACCTGCAGCCCGAGCGCGATGCCGGCGTAGGCACCGGCCTCGTCGTTGACCTGCAGCGCGCGGGCCGCGCCGATGCCGTGCGAGGTGGTGCCGAGCGCGAAGCCCCGCACCGCCCAGTCGGTGAACCCGAGGGAGTTGAAGAGCCAGCGTGCCGACAGCGCACCGGCCATGCCGGTCAGCACCGCGAACACCGCCGCCAGGGCCGGCACGCCGCCGATCTGCTCGGCGATGCCCATCGCCACCGGCGCGGTGACCGATTTCGGCGCCAGCGATCGGACCACGTCGGCGGGCATGCCGAACGCAAGGCCCATCGCGACCGCGCTGGCCGCGGCCGCGCTGCCGCCGGCCAGCGCCGCGATGACCAGCGCGACGCCGCGACGCCGCATCTCGTGCCGCCGCAGCCACAGCGGCCAGCCGAGCGCGACGACCGCCGGCCCCAGCAGCACATGCACGAACTGCGCGCCGGCAAAGTAGGTCGGGTAGGGCGTCTTCGTCGCGAGCAGCACGCAGCCGATCACGACCACCGACCACAGCACCGGATTGGCCCACGCGGCGCGGCCGACGCGCTCGTGGCCGGCCTGCACCAGCACGTAGGTCACGAGCGTGGCCGTCAGCCCGAACAGCGGCGTGGTCGACAGGTAGACCCAGAGCTGCACGAAGTCAGCCATCGTGCGGCTCGCGCGGCGCCTGCGAATCCGGTGGCGACCGCAGCAACGCGCGCAGCACCAGGCCGGTGACCACCATGCCGCTCCAGGTCGACACGCACACCACGACCAGCAGCTGCCAGCCCCAGGCCGACACCAGGTCGAGGTGCGTGATCACGCCGACGCCGACCGGCACGAACAACAGCGACAGGTGCGTCAGCAGCAATTCGGCCGCGGCCTGCACCGGCGCACGCACGGCCTGCCAGTGCAGCAGGGCCAGCAGCAGCGCCAGGCCGATCACCGGGCCGGGGATCGGCAACGTCAACGCATGGGCGATGGCTTCGCCGGTGGCCTGCAGCAACAGCAGCCAGGCGAGGCCGCGCAAGGCGTTCATGGCTGCCTCCCGCGGCCGATCATCCACGCGGCGCTCAATCCGCTGAGCAGCGCGAGCGCGGCACACACGCCCATCACCTGCCGGAAGCCGGCCACGAAGGCGCCGCCGATCGCCTGCTGCAAGGCCGGCCTGAGCGCGGCGTCCAGCCCGTCGGGCAACGCGATGCCGGCGAGCCGGTCCTGCTGCTGCCGGATCGCATCGGCCACGCCGGCCGGCAGCGACAGCGCCTGCATCGACTCCGCGAGCTGGTGGTTGAAGCCGTGCGCCATCAGCACGCCGAAGCCGGCGATCGCCAGCAGGCCGGCCGCGCGCGACACCGCGTTGTTGACGCCCGAGGCCACGCCGGCCGCTTCGGCACCGACCGCATTCATCACGGTGGTCGTCAGCGGCGCGACCGTGATCGCCATGCCGAGGCCCAGCACGAAGGTGGCGGGGAAGAAGCCCGTCCAGTAGCCGCTGCCGACGCCCGGCACCATGAACAAGGCGAAGCCGGCGGCGGCCACCAGCGGGCCGACGATCAACGGCAGGCGCGGCCCGGTGCGGTCGACGATGTGCCCCGCGGCCCGCGACAGCGCGAACATGATCGCGATGAACGGCAGCATCGCGGCACCTGCGGCTGCGGCACCGTAGCCCTGCACCTGGATCAGGTTGAGCGGCAGGAAGTACAGCCCGCCGCCGAGCGCGGCATACAGCAGCAGCGTCAGCAGGTTGGCGCCGGCGAAGTCGCCGATGCGGAACAGGCGCAGCGGCACCATCGGTGCGGCGCTGCGGGCTTCGACAAGGAGGAATCCTGCGAGGCCGGCGATGCCGATCGCAAGCGCCGCGAGCACGTCGGCCGATCCCCAGCCGTGCAGCGGTGCCTGCACCAGCGCGAACACGATGCCGGCGAGGCCGAGCGTGACGAGCACGGCACCCGGCACGTCGATCGCCGAGGTGTCCGCGTTGTTGCGGCTCTCGGGCACGCGGGTGGCGCAGATCAGTAGCAGCACGGCACCGAGCGGCAGGTTCACGAGGAAGGCCCAGGTCCAGCGCCAGTGCTCGACCATCCAGCCGCCGAGCACCGGGCCGACGGCCGCGGCGACGCCGCTCAGCGCCGACCAGGTGCCGATCGCGCGCCCGCGCTCGGCCTGCGTGAAGTTGGCGCCGATCAGCGACAGGCTGCCCGGCACCAGCAGCGCCGCGCCGATGCCTTGCAGCGCGCGCGCCGCGATCAGCAGGTCGGCCGACGGCGACAGCGCGCAGGCCGCCGACGCGACGGTGAACAGCGCGACGCCCGCCATGAAGACGCGCCGCCGCCCGAGCCGGTCGCCGAGCGCGCCACCGGCCAGCAGCAGCGACGCGAGGAACAGCGCATAGGCCTCGACGATCCACTGCAGCTGCGCCGCGCTGGCGTTCAGCTCGCGCTGGATCGCGGGCAGCGCGACGTTGACGATGCTGCCGTCGATGAAGGCCATCCCCGAGCCGAGGATCGCGGCGGCCAGCGTCCAGCGCTGCCCGCTGGCCGGCGCGCCAGCGCACGGCGCACCATGCAGGATGGCGACCTTGTCGCAGGGGGTCTGGCCGGCGGGGTTCACGGGCTCGCCTGTGCCTGCCCGTCCAGTCTCACCAGCGTCCTGAGCGCCAGTTCCACGACCTCGCGCGTCGTCGCCGCGCCGGTGACGCGCAGCGCCTCCTGGAGGAGAGCGTCGTCGATCAGGATGCGAGTGCGCATGGCGTACCTCATGGTCTGTGCGCACGCATCCTATCCGGCTGGCCTCCACGCTGCCCGACAATCGCCCGCATGACGCCGATCCGCTGCTGCCTGCTTGCCCTCACCACCCTGCTCATCGCGACTGCGAGCGTCGCGCAGCCGGCCCCTCCCGTCGCGCCGAACCTCGTGCTGGTGCTGCAGGCCCCTGATCGCGCGTTCCCATTGGCCCTCGTGCGGGCCGGCACGTTCGCGCCGTTCGAGCTGACCGCGGAGTCACTGCAGCCGGGCCAGCGCGTACAGCTTCACCAGGCCGGTGCACGCATCCGCGAGGCGCGCGTCGATCGTTTGCAGATCGAAGAACGCCAAGGCTGTTCCGACGGCAGCCATGCGGTGCTGACGCCGCCATTGCCGGGCGCGAGCGACGCGACGGCGCTGGTGACGACGCGTGCGCTGAAGGACCTCGGCGTCGAGCGCGCAGCCGCCGCCACCGAGGCCGATCGGCGCGCCGCCCGCGAGGTCGCCCGCACCATCCTGGCGCGCCACCAGGCACCCGCCGCGGCGCTGGCCGACACGCTCGCGGCCCTGCGCGTGTCCGTGGTGCGCATCGAGCGCGCAGGCCAGCCCGTGCTCGTCGTGTCGTCGCACATCGAGAACCAGGACAACGTGCAGACGCTGTTCTTCGTTGCCGAGCGCAACGCCCAGGGCGTCTACGCCGCCACCCATGAAGAATTCTTCCGCGGCGGTGCCGGCGCGTCGGCACTGATGGAGATGGACTTCGTCGATCACGCCGACCTCGACGATGACGGCGTCGCCGAGCTGGTCTACGCCTACGCCGGCTACGAGTGGTCGGGCTATGGCGTGCTGAAGCGCGCGGCCGGCGGCTGGACGGCCGTGCATGCGCAGGCGGTCGGCGGCTGCTGAGGCGGTGTTGTCGGTCGCGCCGTCGGCGTGTACTGTTGGGGCTCCAACAGATCGACCCCAGGAGGAACCCATGGTCTACGGTCTCACGCCGCTCGGCGTCATCCACACGCTCATCTCGCTCATCGCGGTCGCCGCCGGCCTGGTCGCGTTGTTCCGCGACAAGCGCATCATCGCCGGCACCACCACCGGCCGCATCTACATCTGGGCCACGGTGCTGACCTGCCTCACCGGCTTCGGCATCTTCCAGCATGGCGGTTTCGGCAAGCCGCACGTGCTGGGCATCGTGACGCTGGTCGTGCTCGGCGTCGCGTGGCTGGCCGGCCGCCGCAGGCTGTTCGGCGGCGCGTCGCCGTACGTCGAGACCGTCAGCTACTCGCTCACTTTCTTCTTCCACATGATCCCCGGCGTCACCGAGACGACGACGCGGCTGCCGCTGGGCAAGCCGCTGCTGCCGAATGCCGATGCCCCGGAACTGCAGGCCGTCGCCGGCGCGCTGTTCCTGGTGTTCCTGATCGGTGCCACCTGGCAGTGCCTGCAGCTGCGCTCGCGCAGCCGTCCGGGCCTCACTGCAGCCACGCCCGCCGCCTGACCTGCCGATGACCCTTCAGCGCACGGCGTCTCACCTCAGCATCACCGTCAACGATGTGGCCCGCGTCGCCGGCGTCTCGGCGATGACGGTGTCGCGTGCGCTGAACCGGCCTGAGAACGTGCCGGCCGCCACGGTCGAGAAGGTGCGCGCCGCGGTGGCGCAGACCGGCTACGTGCCGAACCGCGCGGCCGGCGCGCTGCGCTCGAGCCGCAGCCGGCTGGTGGCGGCGGTGGTGCCGACGCTGTCGGGGCCGATGTTCCTCGAGACGCTGGAGGCGCTGACCACCGGCCTGGCCGCGCGCGGCTACCAGCTGATGGTGGGGCAGAGCGGCTACAGCGAAGCGCGCGAGGACGAACTGCTGGCCGACATCATCGGCCGCCGCCCCGACGGCATCGTGCTGACCGGCGTGCTGCACACCGCGCAGGGCCGGCAGCGCCTGCTGGCCTCGGGCATCCCGATCGTCGAGACCTGGGACCTGATCCCCGACCCGATCGACGTGCTGGTCGGTTTCTCGCACGAGGCGGTCGGCAAGGCGGTGGCGGGCTTCTTCGCCGAGCGTGGCCGGCAACGGCTCGCGGTGATCGGCGGCGACGACCCGCGCGCGCGCCGCCGTGCCGAGGCCTTCGCCGCCGAGGCGCTGGCGCGCGGGCTGGCCGCGCCGGTGTTGCAGTACGTGCCCGCGCCGACCCGGCTGGGCCATGGCCGCAGCGCGCTGCGCGACCTGCTGCGCGGGCAGCCGCGGGCCGACGCGGTGTTCTGCAGCTCCGACCTGCTGGCGCTCGGCGTGCTGACCGAGGCGCGCGCCTGCGGCATCGACGTGCCGGCGCAACTGGCCGTGGTCGGCTTTGGCGACCTGAATTTCGCGGCCGATCTCGAGCCGGCGCTGAGCAGCGTGCGCATCGATCCGCGGCAGATCGGCGACCTCGCGGCGCAGTGCATCGTCACGCGCGCCAGTGGCGAGGCGCTGCAGTCGCGCGTGATCGACGTCGGCTTCTCGATCGTCGAGCGGGCCAGCAGCTGATCGGGTAAACCCGCATGACAGGGGTGGTCGCCAGCGCGTATTGTTAACGTTAACAATCCAGGAGACATCCCATGCACACGCTGTTGTCCAGGCTGGCGCTCGCGTTGATCCTCGGTGCCGTGTCGATGGCTGCCGCGCACGCCGAAGCGTGGCCCGACAAGCCCGTCACGCTGCTGGTGCCGTTCCCGCCCGGCGGCTCGACCGACACCGTCGCGCGCGCCATTGCGCCCAAGCTGGGCGAGGCGCTGCACCAGACCTTCATCGTCGACAACAAGGCGGGTGCCACCGGCACCATCGGTGCGGCGCTGGTCAAGCGCGCGGCGCCCGACGGCAGCACCTTCCTCGTCACCTCGCTCGGCCCGCTGGTGATCGCGCCGCACCTGCTGAAGAACGTGCAGTACGACGCGCTGAAGGATTTCGACCTGATCACGATCGCGGTGCAGGCGCCCAACGTGCTGGTGGTGCCGGCCGCGTCGCCGCACAGGAGCGTGGCCGACGTGATCGCGTTCGAGAAGGCCAACCCCGGCAAGATGACGTTCGCATCGTCGGGCAACGGCTCCAGCGACCACCTGACGGCCGAGCTGTTCTGGCAGCTCACCGGCACCAGCGGCTCGCACATCCCGTACAAGGGCGGCGCGCCGGCAATCTCCGACCTGCTCGGCGGCCAGGTCGAGGCCTCGTTCCAGAACGTCAACGCGGTGCTGCAGCACATCAAGGCCGGCAAGCTGCGGGCGCTGGCGGTGACCGGCGACAAGCGCTCCGCGGTGCTGCCCGAGGTGCCGACCTTCGACGAAGCGGGTGTCAGGAACCTCGCCGTCTACTCGTGGCAGGGCATCGCGGCGCCGAAGGGCCTGCCGGCCGACGTGCGCGCGAAGGCGCATGCCGCGATCGTCGCCGCGCTGAACGACCCGCAGGTCAAGCAGCAGTTCGTCTCGGTCGGCATGGAGATCGTCGGCAACACGCCGGCGCAGTTCACCGCCTTCCAGCAGAAGGAATTCGCGCGCTGGAAGACCGTCATCGAGACCGGAAAAATCACCGCAGACTGAATCAAGACCACCGACCCATGAGCACACCCACCATCACCGCGCTGCGCGCGATCCCCGTCGCCGGGCGCGACGACATGCTGCTGAACCTGAGCGGCGCGCACGGCCCGTTCTTCACCCGCAACCTGCTGATCCTGACCGACAGCGACGGCCGCACCGGCGTCGGCGAGGTGCCCGGCGGCGAGAAGATCCGCCAGACGCTCGAAGACGCGGCGCCGCTCGTCGTCGGCCAGCCGATCGGCAACCACCAGCAGGTGCTGCAGCGCGTGCAGCAGGGCTTCGCCGACCGCGACAGCGGCGGCCGCGGGCTGCAGACCTTCGATTTGCGCACCACCATCCATGCGGTCACCGCGATCGAATCGGCCTTCCTCGACCTGCTCGGCCAGCACCTGGGCGTGCCGGTGGCGGCGCTGCTCGGCGAAGGCCAGCAGCGCGATGCGGTCGAGATGCTCGGCTACCTGTTCTTCGTCGGCGATCGCACGCGCACCGACCTGCCTTATGCGGATGGTGCGCAGGAGCCCGAGGCCGCCGACGACTGGTTCCGCCTGCGCCACGAGAAGGCGCTGGATGCCGATGCGATCGTGCGCCTGGCCGAGGCCGCGCAGGCGCGCTACGGCTTCAACGACTTCAAGCTGAAGGGCGGCGTGCTGCGCGGCGATGAAGAGGTGGAGGTAATCCGCGCGTTGCACGAGCGCTTTCCGACGGCGCGCATCACGCTCGACCCGAACGGCGGCTGGCTGCTGAAGGACGCGATCCGGCTGATGCGCGACATGCGCGGCGTGGTCGCCTATGCCGAGGACCCGTGCGGCGCCGAGGCGGGCTTCTCCGGCCGCGAGGTGATGGCCGAGTTCCGCCGCGCCACCGGCCTGCCGACCGCCACCAACATGATCGCGACCGACTGGCGCCAGCTGAGCCACGCGCTTGCGCTGCAGTCGGTCGACATCCCGCTGGCCGACCCGCATTTCTGGACGATGGCCGGCTCGGTGCGCGTCGCGCAGACCTGCCGCGACTGGGGCCTCACCTGGGGCTCGCATTCGAACAACCACTTCGACGTCTCGCTCGCGATGTTCACGCAGGTCGGTGCCGCCGCACCCGGCAAGGTCACCGCGATCGACACCCACTGGATCTGGCAGGACGGCCAGCGCCTCACGAAAGAGCCGCTGCGCATCGAAGGCGGCCATGTGCAGGTGCCGAAGCAGCCCGGCCTGGGCGTCGAGCTCGACATGGACGAGGTCGAGAAGGCCCACCAGCTGTACCGCCAGCACGGGCTGGGATCGCGCGACGACGCGGTCGCGATGCAGTACCTGATCCCCGGCTGGACCTTCGACCCGAAGCGGCCGGCCCTGGACCGCTGACCTCGACCGCTGGCCTGGATCGTTGAACACGTCACGAACGGGCCGGATCCCGCTCAAGTGGCGCGGCCGGTTGTCGATAAGCCTGCGTCTTCCTCTATCCGACGCACCATGCTCCTCGACAACCTTTCCATCGGCAAGCGCCTCACCGTCGTCCTCGGCCTGATCCTCGGGCTGTCGGTCGCGAGCAGCCTGTATGCGGTGTACACGCTGAAACGCACCAGCGCCGAGATCGACGTGATGATCTCGGACAACGTGAAGACCGAGCGGGCGCTGACCGACTGGCTGCGCTTCACCACCTCGGGCGTGCAGCGCGCCGCGGCCATTGCCAAGAGCAGCGACCCGAGCCTGATCGAGTACTTTGCCGGCGCCACCGCCGAATCGATCAAGCAGACCACCGAGCTGCAGAAGCAGATCGAGCCGCAGATGAACCGGCCCGACGAGCGCCGCCAGTACGAGAAGGTCAGCGAGCTGCGCAAGGGCTACCTGGCCGCGCGCGAGGAGGTGAGCAAGCTGAAGCTGGCGGGCGATGCCGACGGTGCCAGCCGCTCGTTCAGCGAGCAGTTCGAACCCAGGTCGCGCGAGTACATCGCCGCCGTGCAGGAGTTGTGCAATGCGCAGCGCGAGCAGCTCGACGCCAACGCGCGCGCCGCCGAAGCGCGCCGCGCCAGCGCGAACACGCTGCTGATGGTGAGCGCGGTGCTGTCGCTGCTGGTCGGCGTGACGCTGGCCGTGTCGCTGACGCGCAGCATCACCACGCCGCTGCGCCGCGCCGTCGCGATGGCCGACGCGATCGCCCGCATGGACCTGAGTGCCGCGGCGCAGACCCGCTATGCGCCGGACGAGACCGGCCGGCTGCTGCGCTCGATCGATGCGATGCGCACGGCGCTCACGCGCACGCTGAACGAGGTGCGCGGCGTGGCCGACGGCATCTCGACGGCCAGCACGCAGATCGCGACCGGCAACCAGGACCTGAGCGCGCGCACCGAGCAGGCCGCGAGCAGCCTGCAGCAGTCGGCTGCGTCGATGGAGCAGCTGACCGGCACCGTGCGCCAGAGCGCCGAGAGCGCGTCGCAGGCCGCGCAGCTCGCGTCGTCGGCGGCGCAGGTCGCGCAGCGCGGCGGGCAGGTGGTGTCCGAAGTCGTGTCGACGATGGACGAGATCAATGCCAGCTCGAAGAAGATCGCCGACATCATCGGCGTGATCGACGGCATCGCGTTCCAGACCAACATCCTCGCGCTGAATGCGGCGGTGGAAGCGGCGCGGGCCGGTGAGCAGGGCCGCGGTTTCGCGGTGGTCGCGAGCGAGGTGCGCAGCCTCGCGCAGCGCAGTGCCGAGGCGGCCCGCGAGATCAAGGGCCTGATCGGCCAGAGCGTCGACCGGGTCGAGGCCGGCAGCCGGCTGGTGCAGGACGCCGGCTCGACGATGGACGAGATCGTCGTCAGCGTGACGCGCGTGACCGACATGATCAGCGAGATCAGCGCCGCCTCGGGCGAGCAGAGCCAGGGCATCGGCCAGGTCAACGTGGCGGTGAGCCAGCTCGACCAGATGACGCAGCAGAACGCCGCGCTGGTCGAGGAATCGGCCGCGGCCGCCGAGAGCCTGAAGGACCAGGCGCTGCGGCTGAGCGGGATCATCGGGACGTTCCGGCTGAGCGGACAGGGAATGACCCTGGCGTGAGTCCGTGCGGGCTTGGCGGGGCCGCCAGCGTTTGATAGCGTTCGGCCCATGCCATCCAACGACGTCACAGGAAAACGGTTCGCGGCTTCCGCATGCGAGGAGATCGCTCAAGGCGACGGTGCCGGCAAGCGTGAGGTGATCTGCGACGCGCTGCGGGCCGAGATCCTCAAGGGTTCGGACAGTGGAGCCAGTATTCCCGCTGAGCGCGTGTTCGCCGAAGTGCGCGCGGCACTCGCAGCGGGCGGCGCGGCCGCATGACGGAGGGCTATTCCGGCACGCCGCTCGCGAAGAAGCTCGGCCTGAAAGAGGGCTGCACCGTTGCGATTCTTGACGAACCACCGGGCTACCGGACGCTGCTGGTGCCGGTACCGGCCGGTGTCGAGTTCACGAGCCGGGCGACCGGCATCACCGACATCGCGCATGTCTTCGTCACGAGGCGCGATGACCTGGCAGCGCACCTGCCTTCGCTGCGCAAGGTGCTGAAGCCCGATGCAGCGCTCTGGGTCTCGTGGCCCAAGAAGGCCTCGAAGATGCCGACCGACATCACCGAGGACACGATCCGCGAACTCGCGCTGCCGCTGGGCTTCGTCGACGTCAAGGTGTGCGCCGTCGACGCGGTGTGGTCGGGGCTGAAGCTCGTCGTGCGCAAGGAATTGCGCAACGAGCAGCGTCGCCCCTGATGCGCCCGCACGGCAGAATCGCGCCGATCATCATCGAATCCGGGGAGGAAGAATGACGGCACAAGGAATCCGCCAGCGCGCTGCTGCGCTGGTGTGGGCGCTCGGATGCGCGTCGGCACCGGGCGTGTGATGCGACGCGTCACGCGGATCGCGGCCGGTCTCGCGACCAGTGCGATGCTGGTCGCGCTGGCCAGCCTGGGTGCCGGCGAGGCGCTCAGTTCGCCGGCCGCACGCACCATCGGCGCGGCGCCCGCCGACCTGCAGGCCGAGACCGTGTCGATCCCGGACGGCCGCGGCGCCACGGTCGCCGGCTGGTTCATCCCGGGCCGGCCGGGTCGCGGCGCCGTGCTGCTGCTGCACGGCGTGCGGGCGGACCGGCGCGCGATGATCGAGCGCGCCCGGCTGCTGTCGCGTGACGGCCATGCCGTGCTGCTGATCGACCTGCCCGCGCACGGCGAGAGCAGCGGCGAGCGCATCACCTTCGGGCTGCGCGAAGGCGCCGGGGTGCGCACGGCACTGGCCGAGTTGCGGCGGCGCCTGCCGGGCGAGGCGATCGGCGTGATCGGCGTTTCACTCGGTGCCGCGTCGCTGGTGCTGGCGCACGCCGAGCCGGCGCCCGATGCCGTGGTGCTCGAATCGATGTACCCGACGATCGAGGAGGCCGTCGTCGATCGGTTGACGCGCCGTCTCGGACCGGTCGGGTCGGCGCTTGCGCCGCTGCTGCTGTGGCAGCTTCCGCTGCGCACCGGCATCTCGCCCGATCAACTGCGCCCGGTCGACGCGATCGCCTCGCTGAAGGCGCCAGTGCTGGTCGCCAGCGGCACGCGCGACCAGCACACCACCCTCGCCGAAAGCCGGCGCATCTTCGACGCGGCGCGTGAGCCGAAGCAGTTCTGGGCGGTCGACGGTGCGGCGCATGTCGACCTTTTCAACGCCGGCCCCGAGGCCTACCGGAAGACCGTGATCGCTTTCCTGGACCGGTACCTGGTCCGCTGACCCCTCTTCCTCAGGCATTTCGACACGCCCCTTACCGGTGCGAACCCGCTGCGGCGGCATACGGCCCCGCAAGCCGCTAGCATCGCCCGGTCATGGAATTCAGTCCCGAACTGTTCGCGGCGTTGGTCGCCGCAGTCGCCTTCATCGCCGGCCTGTGGCTCGTGCGAGCCCGCCGCCGCCAGACCCGCACCCGCGGTGGCAGCGGCCGTGCGCGCGGCCCGGCCAACCTGCGCTTCACCTGCGCCAACTGCACCAAGCAGTTCACGCACTCGCGCCGCACGCTGGTCGCCTACGAGCAGGGCTCGCGCCAATTCTTCTGCAACGCCTGCCACACGCGCTGGCGCGGCTCTCAATCGGTGATCCAGAACCGCACCCACGGGCCCGGCGAGATGCTGGCCCGCCGCGATGCCCAGCAGGCCAAACAGGCGCATCTGGCCGAGGCGGCCAAGCGCGTGCAGCCGCCTGCGCCAGGCACGGCGTCGAACGCCGATGCGAAGAAGGGTTGCCTCGGTGCGGTCGCGCTGCTGGTGGCGGCACCGGCGATCCTCGGCTGGGCGGCGGCGCACTACTACTTTTGAGGGGCGGCTTGCGAAATCCGCATGACCCGGGCTGAACCGCTGTGACATAGTGTCTCGGTCGCGCTCCGTCCTTCGCACCCGCCTCCCATGTCTCCAGAGCCCCTGATCGCCGTGCGCGATCTCGAATCCAGCTGCCACTGGTACCAATCCGTGCTCGGCCTGCGCAGCAGTGCCGCGGGTGTCGACGACGAGACGCTGCTGTGCGGCGAACGCGTCGTGATGCGGCTGCGGCCGTGGGACACCCGCCACCACCCGCACCTCGGCCGGCCCGACAGCAGCGCCCGCGGCAACGGCATGCTGCTGTGGTTCCGCACCGACGATTTCGACGCCGCCGTGCTGCGCGTGCGCCAGCAGGCCGCCCAGGTGCTCGAAGGGCCGGGGGTCGACCCGAACCACGGCCGGCGCGAGATCTGGCTGCGCGACCCCGACGGCTACGTCGTCGTGCTGGCCGGCCCCGAAGGCGAGGTGGCCGCATGACCACCTCTGCGAGATCAGGTCTGCAGATGGCGCGCAACATCGAGATCAAGGCCCGGATCGAGGGCATCGAACAGCTCGAACCGCGTGTCGCCGCGCTCGCGCAGCAGGGGCCGACGCCGATCGCGCAGGACGACACCTTCTTCCGCTGCGAGAACGGCCGGCTGAAGCTGCGCGCGTTCTCCGCCACCGAAGGCGAGCTGATCTTCTACCGCCGCGCCGACCAGGCCGGCCCGAAGGAATCGTTCTACCTGCGCTCGACGACCGCCGAACCGGCGTTGCTGCGCGAGGTGCTCACGCTGGCCCACGGCCAGGCGGGCCGGGTGCGCAAGCAGCGCACGCTGTACCTGGTGGGCCGCACGCGCGTGCACCTCGACCGCGTCGAGCGGCTGGGCGATTTCCTGGAGCTCGAGGTCGTGCTGCGCGACGGCGAGCCGGCCGAGGCCGGCGTGGCCGAGGCGCATGCGCTGATGGCGCAGCTGCAGGTGCCGGCCGGGCAGCTCGTCGAGCGGGCCTATGTCGACCTGCTGTCCTCCAGCGAGCGACATCCCTGATGCTCAAACTCCTGGGCGTCGTGGTGGCCCTGGTCGTGGTCGGCTACCTCGGCCTGTGCGGCGCGCTCTACGCCTTCCAGCGCTCGCTGCTCTACTTCCCGCAACCGCGCAGCGGGCCGCCGGCCGGCGAGATCACGCTGCCGGGCCTCGGGGTGGACGTGCGCGCGTCGGTGCGGCCGCATGACGGCCCGCAGGCGCTGGTCTACTTTGGCGGCAATGGCGAGGATGTCTCGCAGACCCTGCCCGAACTGGCGCGCACCTTCCCCGACCACGCGATCTACGCGATGCAGTACCGCGGCTACGGCCGCAGCGGCGGCTCGCCGTCCGAGGCCGCGCTGCAAGGCGATGCGCTCGCGCTGTACGACCTCGTCGCCCGCTCGCATGCACGCGTGTCGGTGATCGGCCGCAGCCTCGGTTCGGGCATCGCGATCCGTGTCGCGCGGGAGCGCCCGGTGTCGCGCCTCGTGCTGGTGACGCCGTACGACAGCATCCTGGGCCTGGCATCGGCGCAGTTCCGGTGGTTCCCGGTGCGCTGGCTGCTGCAGGACACCTACGAGTCGGTGCGGCATGCACCGGCCCTCACGGTGCCGACGACGCTGATCGCCGCCGAGCACGACGAAGTGATCCCGCGCGCCAGCACCGAACGCCTGCTGGCGGCCTTCGCGCCGGGTATCGCGACGATGACCGTCATTCCCGATGCGGGCCACAACGACCTCTCCCGCCGCAGCGCCTACGGGCGTGCGCTCCAAGCCGGCTTCTAGGCCCTGGCTTCGCGCCGCCCTGCGTCAGGGCGTGGCTTGCGCGCTGACCAGCCGCCCGGTGCGCGCCTGGAACGCGCAGCGGTAGGTGAACGGGATCGAATTCATGCCGGGCGCGCGTTCGACGGCGCCCTGGCCGTCGAGCCAGGTGCCGTCGTCGGGGGCGGGCTGCAGGCGGCGCGTCTCGGCATCGAAGGCGATGCGGCCGACGCGCGGGTACTTGTCCTTCAGCGTCGCGGCGATTGCGGTCTCGCAGGCGTCGGGCGAGACCTTGCTGAGGTCGGGCTCCCAGGCCTTCTCGACGAGGGGCCGGGTGCTGCCGGTCTCGCGGAACACGACGCCCGAGGTCTCGTTCGACTCGGCGTTGTACGCGCAGCGGTAGGTGAAGCTGTGCACGCCGGTCGCGGTGGTCTTGTAGCGGCCGGCGCCCTTGACGGTGGTCTCGTCGCCGGTGGCCGGCAGCAGCGAGCGCTGTGCGGCGATGAACTCGATGTCGCGTGCTTCCTTGCCGCGCATCTCGCGGATGGTGTCGGCGACGGCGGTCTCGCAGCGTTCGGCGGGCTTCGGATCGGTCGCCGCGGGGGTGGAAGCGGCCGGGGCGGCGAGCGCGACGCGGGCCGTGGACAGCAGGATCAGCAAGGGCAGGGACCGGATCAGGCGCATGGGAAGACAACGTGGGAGATGAGAGCAGCGGCAAGGGTACACGCTGCGACGCGCGAGGGGAACCGCTGTTGCACCTCGGGCGCCGCGGTCAGCCGTCCTGTGCGGCGGCCGATCGGCGCGCCTGGTGGCGCTGCACCTTGGCGCGGTTGCCGCAATCGCCCATCGAGCACCAGCGGCGCGGCGCGCCGCGGCTGTCGTCGAGGAACAGCCAGCCGCACAGCGGCCCGGCGCAMAGCCGCATGCGGGCGGCGCGCGGCGAGCAGAACAGCGTCAGGCCCTCGCGCGCGAGCAGCGTGCGCAACGAGGCCGCGCTGTCGTCGGCGGTGCCGCGCCAGCGCAGGCCGGCCTGCGTGTGGCTGACGCGCGGGCCATCGCCGGAAGCCAGGTCGTTCAGCAGCGTGAGCGCCGCGGCGGGCGGCTTCGTGCCCTGCGCGATCGCGAGGCCGACGCGAAACACCGCATCGCGCGCGGCGATCACCGGCGCGAGCTCGTCGGTCGACGCCTTCAGCGCCGCGGCGCCGCGTGCGTCGACCAGGTCCTGCTCGAGGCACCACTGCGCGAAGCGCGCCCAGCTGCTCAATCGCTCGGACGGCGTGTCGGACAGGTGATCGCCGGCGGTGTTCGCGAACTCCAGCGCGAGCGCGCCGCCGACGCCGGCCGAGAGGGTGGCCATCAGCGCCGCCCTTATGTCGATGGTGGCCAGTAGCGCTGCTCGGTGTCGGCAAAGCGCGGGTGGGCGTCGATGCGCGACAGCAACTCGGCGAAGCCGGGCCGTGCCGAGGCCAGGTGCGGGCGCGTGCCGAAGCACCTGGACAGCGCAGCGGCCATCAGGTCGAGTGCGCCGGGGGTGTCGCCACCGAGGAAGGCGGCCGATGGCGGCGCGGCGAAGCTGTCGGCGAACACCTCCCACAGCCCGTGCAGGTGGCGGCGGGTCTGCGCGCGGATGCGCCTGGCCTCGTCGTCGCTGCAGGCCTCGCAGAAGCGCTCGGGGAAGTCGATCACCGTGATGGCGGGGTAGACGTTGGCCGCCAGGTAGACGAGCCCGCGCAGGTGGCTGGCGCGCGCGGCCGCGTCGGCGGGCAGCAGCCGGGCCTCGGGGTGCGTGAGGCCGAGGTGGATCAGGATCGCCGCCGTCTCGGTCAGCAGTTCGCCGCCGGCGCCTTGCAGCGTCGGGATCTGCACCAGCGGGTTGGCGAGCTTCAGCCGGTCGCGGCCGGGCGACTCGGTCCACGGCGCGGCCTCGACGGTCTCGAACGGCACGCCGCACAAGCGCAATGCGGCATCGACGGCAGCGCAGCCGACCGACCCGGGCGTGGCAAAGAGGGTGTACATGGCGGGTTCCTGAAGATGTCGAGGCGGCTTGATTCTGCCTAACCGGTTAGGCAAGTCAATCACCCTGATCGCATGTGCCGGGCAGTTGGGTTCAAATCGCGGGCATGAGCAAGGCGTTCACCAAAGAGACCGATTCCAGCGACGACGAGGACGACGAGGTCGGCCTGCCGGCGTTGCCGCAGGGCACGCGCAACTACATGACGCCCGGCGGCTACCAGGCGCTGCGCCACGAGCTGCTGACGCTGCTCGACGACGAGCGGCCGAAGGTCGTCGAGGTGGTGTCGTGGGCCGCGAAGAACGGCGACCGTTCCGAGAACGGCGACTACCTGTACGGCAAGAAGCGGCTGCGCGAGATCGATCGCCGCATCCGCTTCCTGACCAAGCGGCTCGACATCGCCGAGGTCGCCGACCCGTCGCTGCACCACGGCAACGACCAGGTGTTCTTCGGCGCGACGGTGACCTATGCGAACGAGCGCGGCGAGGAGCGCACCGTCACGATCAAGGGTGTCGACGAATCGGACAGCAGCCGCGGCGAGATCAGCTGGATCGCGCCGATCGCGCGGGCGCTGCTGAAGGCGCGCATCGGCGACGAGGTGCAGTTGATGACGCCGGGCGGGCTCGAGCGGATCGAGGTGATCGACGTGAAATATCCGAAGCCGTAGGGATGGCCCGGAATGGCTTCCGGGCTACGGCTTGACGCGGGTCACGCGCAGCACGGGCGCCGCGCGGCGCAGCGTGCGCATCACGTCGGCCAGGTGCAGCCGGTCGCGCACGCTCAGCAGCAGGCGCAGCTCGATCGTCTGCGCCGCCGGTTCGTCGTCCATGTCGATGTGGGTGATGTCGGCCTCGGCCTCGCTGACGGCCGCCGCCACCTGGGCCAGCACGCCCTTGCCGTTCTTCAGCAGCAGCGTGACGCCGGTCTCGAACGCGCGCACCGGCTCCTCGGCCCACTCGACCGTCATCCAGCGCTCGCTGTCGCGCTCGAACAGGCGCTTCGCGGTGGAGCAGTCGACGGTGTGCACCAGCAGCCCCTCGCCGCGGCCGAGGTAGCCGACGATCGCGTCGCCGGGGATCGGGCGGCAGCACGGTGCCATCTGCACCGAGGCGCCCTCGCTGCCGTCGATCACCACCAGACCCTGCGACGGCGCGTTGTCGTCGGCGGCGTAGCGGCCCATCGTCAGCGTCAGCGCATCGGGGCGCTCGCCGCGCTCGCCCATCATCTGGGCCAGCCGCTTCGCGACGATGGTCGCGATCTTGCGGCCAAGGCCGATGTCGATCAGCAGCTCGGCGCGCGAGCGCGTGCCGCTCCAGCGCGCGAGTTGCTGCCACAGCGCGCCGGCAGCGGCATCCGCCGGGTCGCTGGCCGGCATGTTCAGGCCTTCGGCGCGCAGCGCCTGCGCGAGCAGCTTCTCGCCCAGCTGCTGCGACTCTTCCTGCTCCATGTTCTTCAGGTAGTGGCGGATCTTCGAGCGCGCCCGGCCGGTGCGCACGAAGTTCAGCCAGGCCGGGTTCGGCCGCGCGCCCGGTGCGGTGACGACCTCGACCACGTCGCCGCTGCGCAGCTCGGTGCGCAGCGCGACCGGGTCGCCGTTGACCTTGGCCGCGACGCAGTGGTCGCCGACGTCGGAGTGGATCGCGTACGCGAAGTCGACCGGCGTCGCGCCGCGCGGCAGCGCCATGATGCGGGACTTCGGCGTGAACACGTAGACCGCATCGGGGAACAGGTCGATCTTGACGTGCTCGAGGAACTCGTTGGCGTCGCGCGTCTCGTCTTGAATATCGATCAGCGACTGCAGCCACAGCGTGCCCAGGCGCTGCGCATCGTGCAGCTGCGTGGTGCCGCCGGCCTTGTACATCCAGTGCGCGGCGATGCCCTTCTCGGCCACCGCATGCATCGGCTCGGTGCGGATCTGGAACTCCACCGCCGTGCCCAGCGGGCTCACGAGCGTGGTGTGCAGCGACTGGTAGCCGTTCGCCTTCGGGATCGCGATGTAGTCCTTGAAGCGCCCGGGCAGCGGCTTGTACAGCTGGTGCAGCACGCCGAGCGCGAGGTAGCACTCGGGCAGCGTGCCGACCACGATGCGGAAGCCGAAGATGTCGTTCACCTGCGCGAAGCTGAAGTGCTTCTCGCGCATCTTGCTGTAGATCGAATAGAGCGTCTTCTCGCGGCCGAACACCTGCACCTTCTGCTGGGCCTGCGGCTGCGCGTCGGCGAAGGCCTTCTCGACCTCGCGCTGGATGCGCTCGACGATGTCGCGCCGGTAGCCGCGCGCGCGCAGCACCGCCTTCGACAGCGCCGCATGGCGCCACGGCCGGGTGTGCTGGAACGACAGCTCCTGCAGCTCGCGGTAGGTCTGGTTCAGGCCGAGCCGGTGCGCGATCGGCGCGTAGATGTCGAGCGTCTCGCGGGCGATGCGCATGCGCTTGGCCGATGCCATCGCGTCCATCGTGCGCATGTTGTGCAGGCGGTCGGCGAGCTTGATCAGGATCACGCGCACGTCGCGCGCCATCGCGAGCAGCATCTTGCGGAAGGATTCGGCCTGCGATTCCTCGCGCGTGGAGAACTGCAGCTTGTCGAGCTTGGTCAGGCCGTCGACGAGGTCGGCGGTGGACGAGCCGAAGCGCTCGATCAGCTCGACCTTGGTGACGCCGCAGTCCTCCATCGCGTCGTGCATCAGCGCGGCCATGATGGCCTGCGCGTCGAGCTTCCAGTCGGCGCACAGGCCGGCGACCGCGATCGGGTGCGTGATGTAGGGCTCGCCGCTCGCGCGGAACTGGCCCAGGTGGGCCTCGTCGGCGAAGCGGTAGGCCTCGCGCACGCGCTTGATGTCGGCGGCGTCGAGGTAGTCGAGCTTGTGGGTGAGCGCCGCGAACGAGGCGGCAGCCGCGTCCTTGGTGGCTGCCGGCACCGGCGTGCTGCCGCCGCGGCCCGACGGGGCGGGCGGCGCTTCACGCAAGGCAGTGGCCGGGGAACGGGCGTTCATGGCCCGAATTTATCGCGGATTCGCCGCAGACGCCGCCGTGGGGGCGCAGCAAGGGAAAACGAGAACGGCCCGCGAGGGGCCGTCCTGGGGTGAAGCAAGGCGTGCTTCAGGAGATCAGCAGATCAGATCGGCACCTTGCGCAGCATCTCGATGCCGATTTCGCCTTCGGCGATTTCGCGCAGCGCGGTCACGGCCGGCTTGTTCTTGGTCTCGATCTTCGGGGCGTGGCCCTGGCTCAGCATGCGGGCGCGGTAGGTCGCGGCCAGCACGAGCTGGAAGCGGTTGGGGATCTTGACGAGGCAGTCTTCGACAGTGATGCGGGCCATGGCAAGAACTCCGTTCTCAGTTGAGATTCAGGTTGGCAAAGACGGCAGGTTTGCTTCTTTGCAGCGCAGCGTACTTGAGACGCTGCGAGTGAACGATCGCCTTCAGGTCGAAGAGCGCCGACTCGAAGAGAGCGTTGATGATAACAAAGTCGAAATGTCGGGCTTGCGCGACCTCGACGCGGGCATTCGTCAGGCGCTGCTCGATGACATCCGGGTGGTCCTCGCCGCGGCGGTTCAGGCGCTGCGCGAGCTCCTCCCAGCTGGGCGGCAGGATGAAGATCAGGATCGCGTTCGGGAACAGCCGCTTGATCTGCAGCGCGCCCTGCCAGTCGATCTCGAGCACCACGTCGTGGCCGCCGGCGATGCGCTCCTCGATCGCCTGGCGCGAGGTGCCGTAGAGGTTGCCGTGCACCTCGGCCCATTCGAAGAAGTCGCCGGCCGCGATCTTGGCGCGGAACGCCGGCTCGCTGATGAAGAAGTACTCGCGCCCGTCCTGCTCCTGCCCGCGCGGCGCGCGCGTGGTGTGCGAGACCGACACCACCAGGTGCGAATCGAGTTCCAGCAAGGCCTTCACGAGGCTCGACTTGCCGGCGCCGCTCGGGGCGGCCACCACGAAGAGATTGCCGGGGTAATCCATCGCGCGGGATTTTGCACCAGCGCTCCACGTGTCCTGCAGCGCCTTGCCGGTGAGAAGTCGCTTGACCGGCGTGAATGTGCAGTTCTATGATTGAGTACTTGCTCAATTAAGTGATGTCACCGTGGCCCGACCCCGCAGCGAAGACAAGCAGAAGGCCATCCTCGACGCCGCCGTCGAGGAGTTCGCGGTGCGCGGCGTGTGGTCGACGCCGACCTCGGCGATCTCCAAGGCGGCCGGCGTCGCCGAAGGCACGCTGTTCACCTATTTCGCCAGCAAGGACGTGCTGGTCAACGCGCTGTACCGGGCGCTGAAGCTGGAGCTGGCCGACGCGATGATGGGCGATTACCCGCAGGCGGCCCCGGCGCGCGAGAAGTTCCGCCATGTGTGGACCCGCTACCTGGGCTGGGCAGCCGCGAACCCGCTGAAGTGCAAGGTGATGGGGCAATTGCGCGTCTCCGACCGCATCACGCCCGAGACCCGCGACGCCGGCAGTGCGCCGTTCGTCGAGCTGCTGCGCGAGGCCGAAGCCTGCGTGCGGCAGAAGCTGGTGCGCGACTACCCGGTGCAGTTCATCGGCGCGATGTTCAGCGGCCTGGCCGATGCCACGTTGGCCGCGCTGGCAGAGATGGCCGACCCCGACGGCAGCGGGCTCGATCCCGTCGCCGCCGGCTTCGACGTGTTCTGGAATGGCATTGCATTGAAGGGAAACGAATGAAAGTCCTGATCCTCGGCGCGACCGGCATGGTCGGCCAGGGCGTGCTGCGTGAATGCCTGCTCGACGCCGGCGTGTCGCAGGTGATCACGCTCGGGCGCATGCCGCCCGCCGTCGCGCACGCGAAGCTGACGAACCTCGCGCACGCCGACCTGCACGACCTGGCGCCGATCGAAGACAGCCTGCGCGGCATCGACGCCTGCTTCTTCTGCCTCGGCGTCTCGTCGCTCGGCATGAGCGAGGCCGACTACCGCCGCGTGACGCTGGACCTCACGCTCGCCATCGCCGGCACGCTGGCGCGCACCAGCCCGCAACTGTGCTTCGTCTACGTCTCCGGTGCCGGCACCGACAGCAGCGAGCGGGGGGGCATCGATGTGGGCCCGCGTGAAGGGCCGCACCGAGAACGAACTGATGCGCCTGCCGTTCCGCGCGGTATGGGGGTTCCGGCCCGGGGCGATCCAGCCGCTGCATGGCGCGCGCTCGAAGACCGGCTGGATCCACGCGTTCTACGTGGTGCTCGGCCCGCTGCTGAGCGGCCTGCGCCGGTTGTTCCCGGACCGGCTGCTGACCACCGAGAGCATCGGCCGCGCGATGCTGGCTGCGGCCCAGGGCGGGGATGTCCGCCAGGTGGCCGAGGCGCCGGCGATCCATGCACTGAGCCAGGGGCGTGTCGATGGGCGCTGAACGCCGCAAGCCGATCTGGCGCCGGGTTGCCTGGGGTGGCGCGTGTGCCGCCGCGCTGGCGGCGCTGGTGTTGTCCAGCGCCTGTTCCAGCTTCGGCCAGTGGAGCCGCAGCCCGCAGGAGCAGGCGCAGGTCCAGGCCTCGCCGCAATGGCACGACGGCCAGTTCAACAACCCGCAGCCGATGTGGAGCGACATGAAGCGCGCGCTGTGGCGGGCGTTCGATTCGGAACCCGGCCAGTCGCCCGCCGGCCCGGTGCCGGTGCTGCGCAGCCAGGGCGAGGCGTTCGCCGTCGCGCCGGCCAGCGGCCTGCGCGTGACCTGGTTCGGTCACTCGTCGACGCTGCTCGAAGTCGATGGGCAGCGCGTGCTGCTCGACCCGATCTGGAGCGAGCGGCCCTCGCCGGTGACCTGGGCCGGCCCGAAGCGCTGGTTCGCGCCGCCGATCCTGCTCGACAAGCTGCCGGCGATCGATGCGGTGCTCGTCTCGCACGATCACTACGACCACCTCGACCGCGCGACCGTGATGGCGCTGCAGGCGCGTGGCGCACGCTTCATCGTGCCGCTCGGGATCGGCGGGCACCTGCGCGGCTGGGGCGTGCCGAACGATCGCATCGTCGAGCTGGACTGGTGGCAGTCGACCGCGGTCGGCACGCTGCAGGTCACGGCGACACCGGCGCGCCATGCCTCGGGCCGCATCAACCCGCAGGCCGACCACACGCTGTGGAGCGGCTTCGCGCTGGTTGGGCCGCAGCACCGCGTCTGGTACTCCGGCGACACCGGCCTGTTCGACGAGATGAACGACATCGGCGCGCGCCTCGGCCCGTTCGACCTGACGCTGATCGAGTCGGGCCAGTACGACGCCGACTGGCCCGACTGGCATCTCGGGCCGGAGCAGGCGGTGCTGGCGCATCAGCGCGTGCGGGGGCAGCTGATGATGCCGGTGCACTGGGGTCTGTTCGCGCTGGCCCACCACGGCTGGACCGAGCCGGTCGAGCGCGTGCTGGCCGCGGCGGCGTGCCAGCACGTCAGCGTGCTGACGCCGCAGCCGGGGCAGAGTGTCGAGCCGCAGCAGCAGGCCTCGGCCTCGCGGTGGTGGCCGGCGCAGCCGTGGCACACGGCGGCCGAGCGGCCGGTGATCGCGACGAAGCGGGGCGATGCGGCGCAGCGCGTCGAATTGCCGCGCTGCTCGTAGCGCGCCTCACAGGCCGCGCACGGCCGCGGCCAGCGCGCGCATCGCCGGATCGATCTGCGCCGCCTCGATCAGCCCGTAGCCGAACAGCAGGCCGTTGAGCGACAGCGGCGGCCGCGTGCTCGCCGAGAGCGTGGCCAGCCGCACGCCGGCCTGCGCCGCGGGCGGCAGCCAGCGCTCGGCCGGCGTCGCGCCGTGCAGGGCGGCACACAGGTGCAGGCCGGCCAGCGAGGGCAGCGGCTGCAGCCGCTCGCCGAAATGCAGCCGCAGCGCCTCGAGCAAGGCCTGCTGCCGCCCGGCATAGACGCCGCGCATCCGGCGCACGTGGCGCGCCAGGTGGCCTTCGGCGATGAAGTCGGCCAGCGCCGCCTGGTTGATCGCCGGGACATGCCAGTTGCTCGCCAGCCGCGTGGCCACCAGCGCCGGCACCGCCCAGTGCGGCGCGACGACGAAGCCGACGCGCAATGCCATGAACATGCTCTTCGCGAAGGTGCCGACGTAGAAGACGCGCCGGCCGCGATCGAGCGTCTGCAGCGCGTCGAGCGGCCGGCCGCCGAGGCGGAATTCGCCGTCGTAGTCGTCCTCGATCACCAGCGCGTCGGCCTGCTGGGCATGCGCGAGCAACGCGGCCCGGCGCGCCGCCGACAGCGTCACGCCCAGCGGCGACTGGTGCGACGGCGACACGCTGATCAGGTCGATGCGGTCCGGCAGGCGGTCCACGCAGAGGCCGTGCTCGTCCACCGGCACGTCGTGCAGGCGGGCGCCGGCCTGCGCGAACGCGACACCGAGCGGCGGGTAGCCCGGGTTCTCCAGCGCGATCGTCGTGCGGCCGGGCGCCACCAGGCAGCGGGCCAGCAGGTCGAAGGCCTGTTGCGCACCGGCGGTGACGACCACCGCATCGGCATCGCAGGCCACCGCCCGCGCGTGCGACACGTGCCGCGCGATGGCTTCGCGAAGGCGCGGGTCGCCTTGCGGATCGCTGCCGGCGCCGCTGGCGCGCGACGCGGCGCGCAGCGCACGGGCAGTGAGGCGCCGCCAGACGTCGAACGGGAACTGGCGCTGGTCGGGGTAGCCGATGCGGAAGTCGAAGCGCAGCGGGGGCGACGGGCGTGCGGGTGCGCTGTCGCGCCAGGGCGCCGCCAGCTTGTGGGCCAGCGACGCGCCTGCGGCGTCGCCCGCCGGGCCGCCGTGGCGCGCCGAGACGTAGGTGCCGGAGCCGTGCCGGCCTTCGACATAGCCTTCGGCGAGCAGCAGGTCGTAGGCGGCCAGCGCGGTGCTGCGCGACACGCCGGCCAGCCCGGCGAGCTCGCGCGTGGCGGGCAGGCGGGCGCCCGCTGCGAGGCGGCCGTCGACGATGGCGGCGCGCAGCTGGTGGTGCAGTGCCTGCTGCACGTTGCCCGAGCCGCGCGCAGGCAGCTCGAGGCGCAGGTCGAAAAGTGGCTTGCTCATCCTGGCAGAAAGTGGATCTGGAAACGAACCACATTGAACGGCATCCTGAGGCCATCGACAAGACCCTGGAGCCCACGATGAACCACCCGATCTGTGCCACCTGCGGCACCCAGTTCGCGCTGTCGGCCGTGCCGCCGCAGCGCTGCCCCGTGTGCGAGGACGAGCGCCAGTACGTCGGCTGGAAGGGCCAGCGCTGGACGACACGGGCCGAGCTGGCCGCTTCTCACAAGCTGCGCATCGAGGACGACCAGGGCGTGCTCGGCATCGGCCTGGCGCCGGGCTTCGCGATCGACCAGCGTGCGATGTTCCTGCCCACCGACGCCGGCAACATCCTGTGGGAGAGCCTGAGCCTGGTGACGGACGAGGCGGTGCGGGCGCTGCGCGAGCGCGGCGGCGTCGACCTGATCGCGATCTCGCACCCGCACTTCTACGCGGCGATGGTCGACTGGAGCGACGCGCTGGGCGGCGTGCCGATCCTGCTGCACGAGGCGGACCGCGAATGGGTGCTGCGGCCGGCGCCGCAGATCCGCTTCTGGGGCGGTGATGAGCTGCGCCTGTCCGACGGCGTCACGCTGCTGCGCTGCGGCGGGCACTTCGCCGGCAGCACCGCGTTGCACTGGCGGGACGGGCCGCGGCCCGGCGGCGCGCTGTTCCCCGGTGACGCGCTGCAGGTGGTGCAGGACCGCCGGCACGTGTCGTTCATGTACAGCTACCCGAACCTGATCCCGATGGCGCCTGCTGCGGTGTCGCGCCTGCGGCAGCTGCTGCAGGGGCGACGCTTCGACGATGTCTTCGGCTACACCTGGGGGCGCAACATCATCGGTGACGGGGCGTCCGCGGTGGACGAATCGTTCGATCGATACCTGCGCGCGATCGGTGTCGAGCGCGATGAGATCTCGTCAGGAAAAAAAGTTGTTGACGGGTCAGTAAAGACTCTTTACAGTCCGCCTCCTCGATTGATCGATCGAACCGAACTTCTTCAAGGACCTGCCTCGTGAACAAGCTGCTGACTTCCGTTGCCAAGCGCGCCCTGCCGGGCGTGATCGGGCTGGCGTGTCGCACACAGCTTGATCGACATGAGGATCGGGTTCATCCGGGAGAAGGAGGCGCATAGGCGGCGCCCCTTCCAAGCTCTGTTCGCAGAGGCCCGGATCTGATGAGGATCCGGGCCTTTTCTCTTTTCGATATCAGACAGGTCGCGTCGAATCCCGCACGCGATACCAGATCAAACAAATCGGCCGCAACGATTGGGCGGCGCCGGAACCCGTGACCGGATGGATTGAATGCTCCGTTGACTCAGTGGCCAGAGTGCCGGCCTGTCTAGCCGGAAGCCGCGGGTTCGACTCCCGCACGGGGCGCCACAAGACAGGAGAGCCTCGTTAGCTCAGTTGGATCAGAGCGCCGGCCTACGAAGCCGGAGGTCGCACGTTCGAGTCGTGCACGAGGCACCAGCAACCCCATCTCGACGTAGCCAAGTGGTCGAAGGCATCTGGCTGCAAACCAGACGGCGCAAGCCCGCATCCGTTCGAATCGGATCGTCGAGTCCATCAGTTCAGATCAACCCCCTCGTGGCGGAATTGGCAGACGCACCGGTCTCAGAAGCCGGCGCCGCAGGGCATGTCCGTTCGACTCGGACCGAGGGGACCACACATCGTTTTCATCAGCCGGGCCGCGAAAGGAGGCCACCATGCACCCTCGTCACAACCACGTGCTGCAACTCGACATCCAGGGCACGCCCCAGGCGTGGATCACGCTGGAGCATGCTGCTTCGCACGTGGCTGCGGATGCGGTGGCCTGGGTCGACGGCGATGGCCCGCTGGCCACGCTGCGCGGTGGTTTCAACGTCGCACGCGGCCGTCAGTCGGTGATCGACGTGCACCCGATCATCGCGTTGCGCGGTGCGTCGAGCGTCAACCTCTTCGACGTGGTACCGGCCTTCAGCAAGGGCAAGCTGTTCCGCCGCGACCGCATGACCTGTGCGTACTGCAGCCAGTGCTTTCCGGAGCGCGACCTGCAGTGCGAACACATCGTGCCGGAGTCCCGCGGCGGCGGCTGGACATGGATGAACCTCGTCACCGCCTGCGCCGCGTGCAACGGCCGCAAGGCCGCCCGCACGCCCGAGGAGGCCCGCATGCCGCTGGTGTACCTGCCGTACGTGCCGAGTCGCTTCGAAGGCTTCCTGCTTGAAGGCCGGCACATCCGGGCCGACGTGCACGAGTGGCTGGCGGCGCGACTGCCGAAGGGATCGCGGCTGGGTTGAGCATCTTTCGGAACCATTGCGACCTCGGGCGTTACCAAGGCGATCATGGGCATTGAACTGGTTCTCGCCTGCTGAGCCCGCGCTGTCATGCGGGCCATCAGCGACTTTCTGAGGGGCCAGGCCGCTGCACTGCGACGAATCGCCGGCGCGACGCGTGGTGACATGAGTGTCGAAGACGTCAAGCAGGAAGCTTGGCTTGTCGCGGCCGACATCGGACAGCGACGAGGCTATCCGGTCGATTTCGGCGATCCTGCGGATCAGCAGTCCGTGCTGAAGTGGCTCTACTGCAAGCTCGTGAAGTTTGCCGAGAAGCAGATGCGACACGCAGTTCGCCTCGACAAGGACTGGGACCAGGAAGATTCCGAATTTGCCGCAAGCGCCTTGGCACGCTTGCTCACCTCACCGCTGGATTCCGACCCGTTGGTGCGGCTGCAGCAGGCAGAGGACGACGTCGACTACGCGAAGATGGTCCGGCACAGCTACTCCGAGGCGTCGGCCTATGTGCTGTTGCTGATCAGGTTCGACTGGGATGCCGACGCGCTTTCCGCGGACCTGCGAATTGCGGTGCAGACCTTGCGCAAGCGCCTGCGGCTGTGTGGCATCAAGGCCAAGGTCCAGCCTTCGCTTTTCGATGGCCAGGCCGTCATTGATCCCGGCTTCGAGCCGCGTCGGGCGCACTGACCCGGTGACCGGCGTCTTGTCGAGGCCATCGTTCACCAGCGGTGCTGGCAATTCTCCTGAGCCTCAGGCTCGGGCGGCAACATGGGTTTGCCACTCTTTGCACAACTTGCGGAATGAACGGCTGTTGTCGAACGCTTGCTGCAGGTCAATTCGGGCAGCGAACGCGGGTTGATCGAGAATTTCGCTGTAGGTGCCGCTTTGCATGTGCGCTCTCATCCAGCCCTTGGCGTTGCGCGGAGTTTCTGCCTGCATTTTTTCCTCAGGCGCCAGAGAGAATCCACGTGCTCCTTGCAAGGAGGGAGCCGCAGCGATGAACCAGGCTTCGAACTCCCGATTCGCCAGCACAACCGACAAACGCTGATGCGGGATATGTTGTTGCGCCCGTTGGTAGATTTCCCGACCCAGGCTTGCCGGGCAATCGTCATCGGCATCCAGCACGATCAGAACCCATCCGTCGTGACCACTCTTGGCTGCGGCAAGAAGCAGTTGCCTGCGGAATTCATCATCCTTGTTCAGGAATTTGTCGCGTCGAACTCGAATGGGTTGCAGCAGGTTGACCAACGCGGCGGGATCTCGTTCCGAAGCCAGTCTACGCAACAGGATTGGCAATGCGGAGACCTCTCCGTCTCCTTCCACGATCGATGCGATCGAGATCACAGCCGGGCCTCACCGAACAAGTCTGTCTGGCTCGCGCTCTGCTGCGCGATGATGTCGCGGTCAGGTGCGAGCTGGTTCATGCGCAGCAGCTCACCGGCGGAAAACAGGTGATTGCGCAACACTTGGCGAGAGGCTTCGTCCAACGGCGCAATTTTTGTTTCTCCGCCTTCCGAGATGACGGAGATGATCGAATCGGCATCGATGCCGCGGTCATCCAGCAGGTCGGGACTGTGACTGGTCACCAGAACTTGTGTTTGGTTGGAGGCATGAACCAGCACCTCGCGCAGGGCAGCGCTGGCCGCTGGATGCAGCGCAGTTTCAGGCTCTTCGATACCGATCAGCGTCGGGGAGTAGTCGACGTTGCTTTGCAGCAAGGCGGTCATCACGCCAAGCGCTCGCAGCGTGCCATCGGACATGTTCTGCGCCAGAAACTTCCAAGGGTGCTTGGCGCCGGCCATTTCCTGTCGAAACTCCAGCGTTTCCATGGGTCCGATGGACTTGCGCTCCATGCCATGCACCATTGGAACCACCGACTGAAGATACTCTTCGATGGTCTTCACACGATCGGGCGCGACGCGCTCCAGATGGCCGATCACACTGGCGATGTTCTCGCCAACGGGCTTGAGCAGGCGACCATCCTGCGGCTTTTGGAGTTCCCGCATCAGCTTGGGATTCAGGTTGTAAAAACCCATCGCTGTCAACGCATCGAATACAGGCCTGAATGCCGTGAAGCCCGATGCAGCTACCAAGGCGAGTCGGTCCGCCGTCACGGCTGGGAAGGTGGATTCGCTGCTGTCGCGCAGCTGACCTTTGGACATCCGAAAGAAGGGGCCTTTCCCGATCCCGGTGATGACGCACTCTTCATGCTGCACCTCATAGCTGCCGCTTGCCATCGCGCCGATGTCGAAGGCATATCGTCCCTCGCGACCATCTCGCAGGCGAAACTCAAGCCGAATGCCGAAATGCGTCGGATGACCACTGGAGCGGCGGCGCACTTCGTTCAAGCCGCCACGCTCGTTGATGGCGCTGTCCAAGGATCCAGCCAGGGCGTCTCGAACAAAGTGCAGCGCGTCCAGAAAGTTGCTTTTCCCGGCGCCGTTATGACCGACCAGGTAAGTCAGAGGATGCAGGCGCACATCGCAATGTCCGATGCTCTTGTAGTTGCGCAGCACCACACGTCGAATGCAAACGGTCTGGGGCATGTAAACCTCTCTGTCTTGAAGGAGTCGTGACGAACGTGCTCGCCGGGCATGTTCGCTACGCGTGTGCCCGGGGACTCGACACAAGGCTGGCGAACCTTACTCGAGGTTCTGCACCTGCTCCCGCAACTGCTCGATCGCGACCTTCATCTCCACCGAGATGTTGGTCAGCTCCAGCGTCGAGGCCTTCGAGCCCAGCGTGTTGGCCTCGCGCAGCAGCTCCTGGATCAGGAAGTCGAGCCGCTTGCCGACCTCGCCGCCGGCCTTCAGCAGGCGGGCGATCTCTTCCAGGTGGGCGCGCAGGCGGGCCAGCTCCTCGGCCACGTCGATGCGGATCGCATAGGCCGCCGCCTCGTTCAGCGCACGGTCCTGCAAGGCCTCGCGGGCGATGCTCTGTGCCGCGCCGGTCACGTCCAGCGCCTCCTGCCAGCGCTCGACGAAACGCTGCTGCTGGCGCTGCACCGCGGCCGGCACCAGCGGCTCGGCCTGCGTCGCCAGTTCGCGCAGGCGCTTCACGCGCTCCATCAGCACCGCCACCAGCTTCTCGCCCTCGCGCTCGCGCGCTTCGGCCAGGCCGTCGATGCAGCGCCGCGCGGCATCCAGCGCCGCTTCGTCCAGGTGCTCGGCCGCCGAGCCCGTCTTGCACCACTGCAAGACCTCGTGCACCGACAGCGGCTGCGCCTTCGGCAACCAGCTCTGCACGGTGTTCTCGATGCGGCTCAGGCGGTTCAGCTGGTCCGGCTGGGGCGTCGGCCAGGCCGATTCGTTTTCCCGATGGGTGTTCAAGCGCAATTCGACCTTGCCGCGCCGGAAGCGCTTGGTGATCAGGTCGCGCAACACCGGCTCCAGCGAGCGGAACTCGTCCGGCAGGCGCAGGCTCAGGTCGAGGAAGCGGTTGTTGACGGAACGCAGTTCCACCATCACGCTGGACGCGGTCGCCGCCGGCGACCGGGGGGCGGAAGCATCTGCCGCCACCGTGCTATCTGTGGCGGTTTGCGCCCCGGAGGTGGCGCTTGCGTACCCGGTCATGCTGTAGACTGGCATTCAATTTATCGCATTGCAAAATCCGATTATGTCAAAGCCAAAACCCGCTCCGTTGCCGTCGGGCACGGTCGTCGGTGGCTACCAGGTCATCAAGAAGCTGGCAGCCGGGGGCTTTGGGGTCGTCTACCTGGCCGAAGATTCCGACCGGCACCTGGTGGCCGTCAAGGAATACCTGCCGTCCTCGCTGGCCGAGCGCGCGCCCGGCGAACTGACGCCGCGCGTCAAGCCCGAGAAGCAGCCGCTGTACCGCCTGGGGCTCAAGAGCTTCTTCGAAGAAGGCCGTTCGCTCGCGCAGATCAGCCACCCGAGCGTGGTCAGCGTGCTGAACTTCTTCCGCGAGAACGAAACCGTCTACATGGTGATGAACTACCTGCAGGGCGACACCCTGCAGGATTTCATCGTCACCGCGCGCGACCTGAAGCGCGACAAGGTGTTCCGCGAGTCCACCATCCGCAGCCTGTTCGACGAGATCCTGCGCGGCTTGCGCATCGTGCACCAGCACAAGATGCTGCACCTGGACATCAAGCCGGCCAACATCTTCATCACGAACGAGAACAAGGCGGTGCTRCTCGACTTCGGCGCGGCGCGCGAGGTGCTGAGCAAGGAAGGCAACTTCATCCGCCCGATGTACACGCCCGGCTTCGCCGCGCCCGAGATGTACCGCCGCGACGGCACGCTCGGCCCCTGGACCGACATCTACGCGATCGGCGCCTGCATCTACGCCTGCATGCAGGGCTATCCGCCCAACGATTCCCCGCAACGCATCGAGAAAGACCGCCTCGCGCTGTCGCTCTCGCGGCTGCGCAACGTCTATTCCGACAACCTCATTGAAGTAACCGAGTGGTGCATGTCGCTGGATCCCTTGTCGCGCCCGCAAAGCGTTTTTGCCCTTCAGAAGGAACTGGCGCGCGAGACCGAGCGTCGCTATACCAAGCTCAGCTTCAGTGAACGGCTGAAGCTGCAGCTCGAGAACCTCACGACCGGCGCGAAGGGCTGAGGGCATGCGATTCACCGTGTACCAGGTCAGCCGAAAAGGCGGCCGCGAGAAGAACGAAGACCGCATGGGCTATTGCTACACGCGGGATTCGGGGCTGTTCGCGCTCGCTGACGGCATGGGCGGCCACCCCGAAGGCGAGGTCGCCTCGCAGCTCGCGCTGCAGACGCTCGCCGCGATGTACCAGCGCGATGCCAAGCCCACGCTGAAGGAGCCGATGCGCTTCCTGCACGAGGCCATCATCGCCGGCCACCACCAGCTGCTGCGCTATGCCACGCAGAAGGCGCTGATCGATACGCCGCGCACCACTGTCGTCGCCTGCGTGCTGCAGGGCAACAACGCGTACTGGGCGCACTGCGGCGATTCGCGGCTGTACCTGGTGCGCGGCGACAAGCTGGTCGCCCGCACCCGCGACCACTCGTACTCCGAACTGCAGGAAACGCTGAGCCACGTCGTGCCGATGGGCGAGCGCTTCAACCGCAACGTGCTGTTCACCTGCCTGGGCAGCCCGGGCAAGCCGGTGGTCGATACCGTCGGCCCGCTGGTGCTGCAAAGCGGCGACCGCCTGCTGCTGTGCTCCGACGGCCTGTGGGGCACCGTCAGCGATGCGGTGATCACCGAGCAGCTGGCGCGCAACACGCTGGCCGATGCGGTGCCCGAGCTGGTCGAGCAGGCGCTGCGCAACGGCGGCGCGAAGAGCGACAACGTGACGGTGCTGGCCGTCGAATGGGAATCGGCCGAAGACAACGACAGCAACGGCGGCATCTCCACCGACACGCTGGGCGAGGAAGTCTTCGCGTCGACGATCCAGGCGAGCGTGCTGGGCCAGGAGGCCCCCGACGAGCTCGACGATGCCGAAATCGAGCGCTCGATCAAGGAAATCAACGAGGCGATCCGCCGCTCGTCGCAGAAAAAGCCCTGACGGCACGCCGGGCCCGTCCCGGCGTAAGCTTCGCCCCCATGACCTTCCGAGTCCGCTCGCGCCCGTCGCGATGCGGACTTTGTCTTTCACGACACCACCTTCATCGCCTGCACACCCCATGAGCTTCATCCGCACCCAAGGTCGCGCCGCTGATGCGCTGCGCCCCGTCAGCATCCGCCGCCATTTCACGAAGCACGCCGAAGGTTCGGTGCTGGTCTCGTTCGGCGACACCCAGGTGCTGTGCACCGCGTCGGTCGAAGAGAAGGTGCCGCCGCACAAGCGCGGCAGCGGCGAGGGCTGGGTGACCGCCGAATACGGCATGCTGCCGCGCGCCACGCACACCCGCGGCGACCGCGAGGCGGCGCGCGGCAAGCAGAGCGGGCGCACGCAGGAGATCCAGCGCCTGATCGGCCGCTCGCTGCGCTGCGTGTTCGACCTGAAGAAGCTGGGCGAGCGCAGCATCCACCTCGACTGCGACGTGATCCAGGCCGACGGCGGCACGCGCACCGCGGCGATCACCGGCGCCTGGGTGGCGGCGCAAGACGCCGTCAGCTGGCTGCAGCGCAAGGGGCTGATCACCGAATCGCCGATACGCGATGCGGTGGCGGCGATCTCGGTGGGCATCGTCGACGGCACGCCGCTGCTCGACCTGGAGTACGTCGAGGATGCGGGCTGCGACACCGACATGAACGTCGTGATGACCGCCGCCGGCGGCTTCGTCGAGGTGCAGGGCACGGCCGAGGGCGCGGCCTTCTCGCGCGACGAGATGGGCGCGCTGCTGGCGCTGGCCGACAAGGGCATCCGCGAACTGGTGGCCGCGCAGCGGGCCGCGCTGGCGGGCTGAGCGCGAGGGTTGCCGTGATGCGGTTGGTGCTCGCGTCGAACAATCAGAAGAAGCTCGGCGAGCTGCAGGCGCTGTTCGCGCCGTTGTCCATCGAGCTGGTCACGCAGGGCTCGCTCGGCATTCCCGAGGCCGAGGAGCCGTACCTCACCTTCGTCGAGAACGCGCTGACCAAGGCCCGGCATGCCGCGCGCGCTGCCGGTGCCGCGGCGATCGCCGACGATTCCGGCTTGTGCGTCGATGCGCTGAAGGGCGCGCCGGGCGTGCTGTCGGCGCGCTACGCGACGCTGTTCGGCCAGCCGAAGAGCGATGACGACAACAACCGCGTGCTGCTCGACCGCATGCAGGGGCACGGCGACCGCCGCGCCCGCTTCGTCAGCGCGCTGGTGGCGGTGCGCTCGGCCGACGACCCCGAGCCGCTGATCGCCTTCGGCCGCTGGAACGGCGAGCTGCTGCGCGAGCGCGCCGGCGAGGGCGGCTTCGGCTACGACCCGCTGATGTTCATCCCGGCGCTCGGGCGCTCGGTGGCGCAGCTCAGCGCCGACGAGAAGAATCGCGTGAGCCACCGTGCGATGGCGGCCCAGCAGATGTTGGCCCTGATGCGCGAGGTCTGGCACCTTGGCTGACGTGATCCCGATCGGCCCGTCACCGGCCACGCCCGGCGAGTCGGCCGGTGACATGGTGGCCCGCTACATGCGCCCCGGCACGCTGCAACTTGCCGCACTGCCGCCGCTGTCGCTGTACGTGCACCTGCCGTGGTGCCTGCGCAAGTGCCCGTACTGCGATTTCAACTCGCACGAGAAGGCCGGTGAGCTGCCCGAGGCGCGCTACCTCGACGCACTGCGGGCCGACCTCGAGGCGGCGCTGCCGTTCGTGTGGGGCCGCCGCGTGCACAGCATCTTCATCGGCGGCGGCACGCCCAGCCTGTTCGCGCCGGCCGCCATCGACCAGCTGGTCACCGACATCCGCGCCCGCCTGCCGCTGGAGGCCGGCTGCGAGATCACGCTCGAGGCCAACCCCGGCACCTTCGAGCGCGACCGCTTCCGCGGCTACCGCGCCGCCGGCATCACGCGGCTGTCGATCGGCGTGCAGAGCTTCGACGACGAGAAGCTGAAGGCGCTCGGCCGCGTGCACGATGCCGCGCAGGCGCGCGCCGCGGTGGCCGAGGCGCGCGAGTGCTTCGACACCTTCAACCTCGACCTGATGTACGCGCTGCCCGGGCAGACGCTGGCGCAGTTCGATGCCGACCTGAGGCAGGCGCTCGATTTCAAGCCGCCGCACCTGTCGATCTACCACCTGACGATCGAGCCGAACACCTTCTTCGCGAAGCACCCACCGGCCATCCCCGACGACGACCTCGCGTTCGACATGCTCGACCGCATCGTCGAGCGCACGGCCGCGAGCGGCCTCGCGCGCTACGAGGTCTCGGCCTTCGCGCAGCCGGGCCACCGCTGCCTGCACAACCAGAACTACTGGCAGTTCGGCGACTACCTCGGCATCGGCGCCGGGGCGCACAGCAAGCTGAGCTTTCCACACCGCGTCGTGCGGCAGATCCGCTACCGCGATCCGGCGAAGTACATGGCGCAGGCGCTGGCCGGTGCGGCCATCTCGCAGGACGAAGAGGTGGCGCGCAAGCAGTTGCCGTTCGAGTTCATGCTGAACGCGCTGCGGCTGGTGGATGGCTTCGAGCTGGTGCGCTTCACCGAGCGCACCGGCATGCCGCTGAGCGCGATCCGCGCGCCGCTCGACAAGGCGCTGGCGCAGGGGCTCGTCGAGCAGGAGGGCGGCTGGGTGCGCCCGACCACGCGCGGGATGGATTTCCTCAGCGACCTGCAGTCGCTGTTCCTGGCGGAGTGACCTGGCGGATTGAGCTTCAGACGCTGCCCGAGTTGACGCCGCTCCCGTGGCGCATCAGCTCCAGCATCTCGTGCAGGTCGTAGGTCATCACCGCGAGGAAGCCCACCAGCCCGATGTAGGTCACCGCATAGCCCGCCCGCGTCTCGAACGACGCAACCCGGTAGGCCTGCGCGGCCGGGTCACCGCGCTGCTTCCAGGCGGTCCACAGCTGCGAGCCGGCCAGCACCGCCACCAGGATCAGCATCGGGCTCGGCCGCCACATCAGCATCGCCAGCAGCGCCGGCACGCCCGCGAGCCACAGCCACGGCGAGATCACCTGCGTGATGCGCCCGCCGTCCAGCGGGCTCAGCGGGATCAGGTTGAACAGGTTCAGGAAGAAGCCCGAGTACGCGACCGCGAGCAGCCAGTCGATGTGCTGGTCGCGCGCGACGAAGTAGCAGGCCAGCGCGCCGATCGTGCCGATCAGCGGGCCGCCCATGCCCACGTAGGCCTCGGTCTCGGCGTCGTGCGGCTGCTCCTTCAGCTGGATCCAGGCGCCGACGAACGGGATGAAGGTCGGCGCGCCGACCGCCAGCCCGCGCTGCCGTGCCGCGATGAAATGCCCCATCTCGTGCACGAACAGCAGCACGACGAAGCCGACCGCATAGCGCCAGCCCCAGATGAAGGCGTAGACGACCACCGACAGCAGCATCGTGCCGCCGGTGGTCAGCAGCTTGCCGAACTTCAGGCCGCTGAACAGCAGCAGGAGCAGCTTGATCACGTGTCGGATTTCTTGCGCGTGAAGAACTTGCCGATCACCGCCAGCAGCCCGGCACCGGCCAGCAGCGCGACCTTGGCGAACTTCAGGAAGAACGCCGCGATCACCGCGAACAGCCCGAGCTTCTTGACGGCCACGCCGGCCACCAGCGCGGCGATGCCGTACTCGGCGACCTTGTCGGTGTTGCTGTTGAAGTCGGTGTAGCCCTTGCCGCCGTTGAAGTGCAGTGCCGACAGCAGTTGGCCGGCCACCGGCTTGTCGGCCTCGATCGAGGCGCGCGAGGTGATCAGGTTCAGCGTGATGTAGCCCTCGCGGCCGAGCGCGTAGGTGTTGTAGTTGATGCTCTGCTGCGCGTCGTTCTCGCCCGGCGTGCGGGCGGCCATCGACCACACGAGGCGGTGCGTCGCCGCGTCGTAGCTCGGCTTCTGCACCCAGCCGACGATCTCGAGCTCGGGGAAGCCCTGCTCGCGGCGGCGCTTGTTGCCTTGCTCGGTGCCTTCCTTCAGGCTCTTGAACAGGTCGTCGACGTTCCAGTCCTTCGCGTCGTCGTCCTTGATGTAGCCCGAGGCCTCGTAGCGCGCGACCACCAGCCATTGCGGGTCGCCGCTGGACTGCACCAGGCCGATCAGGCGGTCGTCGCTGCTGTTGCCCATCGCCTGCATCAGGCGGCCGGCCTGCGGCTGCGGGATGTATTCCATGCCCGCGGGCAGCTTCAGCACGGCCTGGTCGCGCAGCAGGATGTCGCTCGGGCCCTTCATGGTGGCGGCGCGCGCTGCGGCGACGGCGGCTTCGCCTTCCTTCTGGCGGTCTTCCGCGGTGCCCGCCCGGGCCACGGTGGATGCCAGCGCGAACGCGGCGGCCAGGGCCGCAGCGGCGGCGATCTTGATGAACTTCATGGATCCTCCCAATGGTGTTGACTGCTGCGCGCCCTCACGCGCCGGGCCATGCTAGCGCACGGGCATCGGGGGTGTCTTCACCAAGTCCTGGGATTGCGTGAGTTCTTCGCGCAGCCAGTCGCGCAGTGCGACCAGCGGCGGCCAGTCCCGCAGGTCGGGCGGGTAGACGAGCCAGTACGCGTAGGCCTCGTCGTCCGGCAGCGACAGCGGCGACAACCGCACCAGCTTGCCGTCGCAGATCGCATCGGCGGCGAGCAGCTCGCGGGCGAGCGCCAGGCCCAGGCCCTGCTCCGCGGCCTGCAGCATCAGCCCGGCGTCGTTGAAGGCGGCCACCGGGTTGACGCGCACGCGCAGCCCGGCCAGCTCGAACCAGCGCGCCCACAGCCCTGGGCTGCCGAGCAACGGCTCGTCGGCCAGCGCCTTGGCATCGCGCCCCTGCAGCCGGTGCGCGGCATTCGGCGAGCCGATCGCGATCAGCGGCGAATCGATCAGCCGCTCGCTGACCAGGCCTTTCCACTCGCCGCTGCCCTGGCGCAGCGCGGCATGGAAGCCGTCGCGCTTCAGGTCGATGATCTGCTGCGACGCGAACAGCTCGATGCCGATGTGCGGGTTGCGCTCGCGCCAGCGCGCCATGCGCGGCAGCAGCCAGCGTTGCGCGAACGACGGCAGCAGCGTGACGCGGATGCGGTGTTCGGCGCCYGAGGCCGCAGCGGCCGCGGCGCGCATGCCGTCGTCCAGCTGGGCCAGCGCCGGCTCCACCGCGCGCAGCAGCGCGGCCCCGGCGGCGTTCAGCGCGATGCGCCGCCCACGGCGGTCGAAGAGGGGGAAGCCGAGCTGTTCCTCGAGCAGCTTGATCTGCTGGCTGACGGCGCTGTGGGTCAGGCTCAGCTCCTCGGCCGCGGCGCGCAGGTTGGACAGGCGGGCGACGGCGCGGAACGCCGGGAGCGTGTTCAGCGGCAGGCGGTGGTTCGGCATGACTGGTAAGCATAGCTGACCAATTGGCGCTGAACAAATCGATTCCTTCCCAGGGAGCTGGCTTCTATGCTTACCAGCACTCGATCAAGAAGGAGACCGCCATGTCGACGCCGCAAGTGTTTCAGCCGAGTTTGCCCCTGTGCCGTCCGATTGCCGTGCGCTGGCGCGAGGCCTTGCTCGCACCGGTCGAGGCGTGGCAGCGGTGGAGGGAACGCCGGCAGCGTGAGCACCGCTACGACGCGGTGCTCGACCTGAACCCGCGCACGCTGCGGGATATCGGCGCGCCCGAGTGGGTGGTGTCGCACGCGCAGAGCCGGCGCGAGGTCGAATCGCACCGCGTCGACGAGTTCCACCTCGGCGTGCGCGAACTGCCGTCGCGCTGGTGATCAGACGCGATTCAGGGACAGCCCGGATGTGCTGCGCAGACGCTCGATCAGGTGGGTCGCGATCTGCGTCAGCGGCAGCACCTCGTGCGCCGCACCGGCGTTGATCGCCTCGCGCGGCATGCCGAACACCACGCAGCTGGCCTCGTCCTGCACCAGGTTGTAGCTGCCGGCGTCGCGCAGTTCGCGCATCGCCTTCGCGCCGTCGGCGCCCATGCCGGTCAGCATGATGCCGAGCGCGTTCGGGCCGACGACGCGCGCCGCCGACTTGAACAGCACCTCGACCGACGGCTTGTGCCGGTTCACCGGTTCGCCATCCTGCACGCGGGCGATGTAGTTCGCACCGCTGCGCTCCACGCTCAGGTGCAGGCCGCCCGGCGCGATGTAGGCATGGCCGGGCAGCACGCGTTCGCCGTCCTGCGCTTCCTTCACGCGGATGCGGCACAGGCCGTCCAGCCGCGCCGCATAGCTGCGCGTGAAGCCGGGCGGCATGTGCTGCGTGATCATCACCGCCGGGCAGTCCGGCGGCAGGTTGACCAGCACTTCCTTGGTCGCCTCGGTGCCGCCGGTGGAGGCGCCGATGAAGATGATCTTCTCGGTCGACAGCCGGCCGAGCGAGGTGATCGGCGCGGCCGGGCGGGCGGACGCGGCCGAGCCGTCGGCCGGCGCGCTCGCCGGCACGTGCAGCTTGCGGATGTGGGCCTTCGATGCGATGCGCACCTTGTCGGTGATGTCCTCGGCCAGCAGGCGCAGGCCGTCGGCGACGCCGATCTTCGGCTTCGCGACGAAATCGATCGCGCCGAGTTCGAGCGCGCGCAGCGTCACGTCGGCGCCGCGCTCGGTCAGCGTGGACACCATCACCACCGGCATCGGGCGCAGCCGCATCAGCTTGCTGAGGAAGTCGATGCCGTCCATGCGCGGCATCTCGACGTCGAGCGTGATCACGTCCGGGTTCAGGTTGCGGATCATCTCGCGCGCCACCAGCGGGTCGCTGGCCGCGCCGACGCACTCCATGTCGGGCTGCCGGTTGATGATCTCGGTGAGCAGGCTGCGCACCAATGCCGAATCGTCCACCACCACCACGCGTGTCTTTGCCATGTTCGTGCCTTGCAGGGTTGTCTCGCTGTCGCTGTCGTTTGTCTTGCGTTGTTGTCGGGCGGTCAGAACAGGTCCACCGAGCCGCCGCCGGTCGCGGCGGGCACGGCCTTCTGCGCGGCGATGCGGTCCTGCTGCACCAGCGCATCGGTGTGGGCCGGCGCCAGGCGCTTGACCATCGCCTTGCCGCTGCCAGGCAGGAAGCAGACCTTGCGCGGGTAGATGTCGAGCACGTCCTTCGACACGATCGGGATGCGCTCGGTCTTCAGGTAGTCGATCACGAAGCTGGTGTTGCGCTCGCCGACGTTCATCGTGTTCATGCCGCTGATGACCTGGCCGCCGCCGAACACCTTGGCTTCCATCGTCATGCGGTTCGCGCCGCGCTTCATCATCTCGTTGATCAGCAGTTCCATCGCGTACGAGCCGTAGCGGCCCGAATCGCCGGCACCGTCGGGCAGCATGAAGTGGTTCATGCCGCCGACCTTCGCGTTGCGGTCCCACAGGCAGGCGGCGATGCACGAGCCGAGCGTGGTCATGATCAGCATGTCCTCGTCGTGCACGAAGTACTCGCCGGGCAGGATCTTGACGGCGTCGTTCCTGAAGTGCGCGTCGTAGAAGAAGAACGAGGCCTCCCCCGGCTTGCGCGGCGCGCCCTTCAGGCGCTCGAGCCGGGAGCCGGCCGCGGGGGTGTTGGAGCTGATCAAGGCCATGGTCTTTCCATATCGGCGGGCTGCGGGGGGTGCTTGAGCAGGCTCAGACCCGTTCGTAGACCGTCTTGCCGCGCAGGCGGAAGATGTCCTTGGAATCCGTGAAATTCTCCGAATGCCCGACGAACAGCAGGCTGCCGGGCTTCATCACGCCGTGGATGCGTTCCAGCACCTTGCGCTGTGTCGGCGCATCGAAATAGATCATCACGTTGCGGCAGAACACGATGTCGAACGGCTCGCCGAGCGACCAGCGCGCGTCCATCAGGTTGTGCACGCGGAACTCGATCATGCGCGCCAGCTCGGGCTTCACGCGGATGAATCCGCTGTTGTCGCCCTTGCCGCGCAGGAAGTGGGCGCGATGGTGGTTGGCGGTCAGCCCGCGCGCATCGGCCGGGTAGACGCCGCGGCCGGCGGTGGCGAGCACGTTGGTGTCGATGTCGCTCGCGATGATGCGCACCGCGCTGTGGCCGAGCGCCTCGGCGCAGGTCATCGCGATCGAATACGGTTCCTCGCCGGTCGAGGCGGCGTTGCACCAGACGCGCAGCGATTGGCCGGCGCGCGCCTTCAGGTCGGAGGCGAGCGCATGGAAATGGTGTTCCTCGCGGAAGAACGAGGTCAGGTTGGTCGTCAGGCAGTTCACGAACTCCTGCCATTCGCGGTCGGCCTGCGGGCCGCTGGCGCCTTCGAGCCACTGCAGGTAGCTTGCGAAGCTGCGCTGGCCGGTCTCGCGCAGGCGGCGCGACAACCGGCTGTAGACCATCGCCTGCTTGCCCGCATGCAGGCTGATGCCGGCGCGCTGGTAGATCAGCTGGCGCACGCGTTCGAAATCGGCAGTGCCGAAGCTGAACTCCTGGTCGGATGCGTTGCGCAACGCGGCGAGTTCGGCAGGGGACGCAGCACTCATGAAGTCTCCAGAGATCGTTCGGATGTTGTTCGAGACGGGACCAGCGGACTCCGATGCGGCCACCTTCCACGGCTTATCGGTTGCCAGTCTGGGGACCTTGAGAGGCCCCCAAGGGTTGAGATGGGTGCCAATCACCGCGTATTTCAGGAGTGGGCGTGAATATGTCCGCTGCTAGACTGAATCCATACAGCCCCGGGCTCGACGTGTCCACATCTCCAGCAGTACCCGCAACGCCTGACCCGACTCCCGCACCCCAACTGCGGCTGGCCGCAGCGTTGCAGTTGCTGGGCCAGTCGGGGCACTCGTTGCCGGATTTCGCGCAGGTGGGCCAGACGGTGTGGCTGCAGTCGGTGATCGACGCGCTGTGCGACCTGTCCAGCCGCGACGCGCTGACCGGCCTGTCGAACCGCCGCCAGTTCGAGCTCGCGCTCGCCCGCGAGATCGACCGCGTGGCGCGCGCCGGCGAGCCGGCCCTGGTGCTGATGGTCGACATCGACCGTTTCAAGATGGTCAACGACACGCACGGCCACGCGGCCGGCGACCTGGTGCTGAAGGCCGTGGCCGCCTCGCTGATGAGCTGCGTGCGGCCGATGGACACCGTGGCCCGCTTCGGCGGCGAAGAATTCGCGATCATCCTGCCCAACTGCCCGCCGGCGTTCGGCCAGATGGTGGCCGAGCGCATCCGAAGCAAGGTCGAGGGCACGCCGGTCACGGTGGCGCGGCGGCAATCGCTGTCGGTCACGATCAGCCTCGGCGGGGCGTTCGCGCCGCAGTGGGTGCGCTCGTCGGCCACGTTGTGGATCGAACGCGCCGACCAGCAGCTCTACCGCGCCAAGCGCGAGGGCCGCAACCGCGCCTGTCTCGAGCAGCCGCCGGTGTCGCTCGTCAGCGCCGAGGAGAAGGGCATGCTGTTCGGTACGTCGCAGTTCCAGGACATTGAATGAATGTTGAGCAAGCGATGAGCACCCCAGAAACCGCCGCTGCTGCCGCGCCGCCTCCCCACACGGGGCACCGTGCGCGCACGCTGGCCGTGACCAGCGGCAAGGGTGGCGTGGGCAAGACCTTCGTGTCGGCGAACCTCGCGGCGGCCCTGGCGCGCCGCGGCGAGCGGGTGCTGGTGCTCGACGCCGACCTCGGCCTCGCCAACCTCGACGTGGTGCTGAACCTGTTCCCGAAGATCACGCTGCACGACGTGTTCACCGGCAAGGCGAAGCTGGAAGACGCGATCCTGCCGGCACCGGGTGGCTTCTCGGTGCTGCTGGCCGGCTCCGGCCTGGTCGAGTATTCGCGGCTGACCGCCGAGGTGCGCGAGCAACTGCTGAAGATCATCGAGACCGTGGCGCCGCGCTACGACCGCATCCTGCTCGACACCGGCGCCGGCATCTCCGACGTGGTGCTCTACGCCGTCTCGCTGGCCGACGACGTGCTGGTCGTCGCGACGCCCGAACCCACCTCGCTGACCGATGCCTACGCGACCATCAAGGTGCTCGCGACGCAGCAGCAGCGCACGAAGATCTCGCTGGTGGTGAACCAGGTCAACCGCGCCGGCGAAGGCCGCGTGATCCGCGGGCAGCTGCAGCAGGTGGTCGACAAGTTCGTCGCGCCGCAGCTGGCCGGGCCCGATCCGTCGCTGAAGCTCGAGCTGCTGGGCGAGGTGCCGATCGACCCCTCGGTGCGCGAGGCGGTGCAGAAGCGCCAGCTGCTGCTCGAATCGCTGCCCGGCTGCGAGGCCGCCAAGGCCATCGTGGCGATCGCTGCCAGGCTCGCGACGCCGTGAGCGAGGCACTCCCCGAATCCAAGCCCGCCACGCCGTTCGAATGGGTCGGTGGCGAGGGCGTCGTGCGCTCGCTGGTCGACCGCTTCTACGACCTGATGGACCTGGAGCCCGGCTATGCCGCGCTGCGCGCCGCGCACGGGCCCAGCCTGGACGCCGCGCGCGACAAGCTGTTCTGGTTCCTGTGCGGCTGGCTCGGCGGGCCGCAGCACTACGTGGAGCGCTTCGGCCACCCGATGCTGCGGGCGCGCCACCTGCCGTTCTCGATCGGCATCCTGGAGCGCGACCAGTGGCTCGCCTGCATGCACCAGGCGATGCAGGAAACCGAGCTCGACCCGGCGCTGATCACGCGGCTGCGCGAATCCTTCTTCCAGACCGCGGACTGGATGCGCAACAAGGGCGTCTGAGCGCCCTTGTTGTCGCGATCAGCGGGTGTGCGAGACCCGCACCGCGTTCAGGCCGTCCGACAGCCCCAGCTCGAAGCTGCCGCCGGTCGGCAGGTCGGCGCTCGACAGCGTGGCGGTGCCGCCGCGCAGGTCCTGTGCCAGGGTGCGGCGCTGCTCGGTGCCGACCCAGGTCACGGTCAGGTACGGGTGACGCGCCGCATCCCAGGTGAGCGTCAGCGCACCGCCGCTTTCCTGCACCTGCACCCGCGGAGCCGACACGGCCTGCGCGCGCACGGCGGTGCCGGCGGCCCTGGCCTGCGAGTTCAGCAGCGTCTTGCCGCCCTGCAGCACGGTGATGCCCTGGATCGCACCCGGGTTCGGGATCGTGAAGCCGAAGTGCTGCAGCGTGCTGTCATGGTCCAGCGTGCGCGGCGCAAACGGGATGTCCGTGGTGCCGCTGGCCGACACGATGCGCAGCGTGTACGCACCGGCCTCAGGGGCCTGGGGCCGACCCACCAGCGACTTCACCGGGTTCAGCTCGGCCGTGCCCGAGGCACCGATCTCGCCGCTGATCAGCAGCAGGTCCTGCGTGGCCGACGTCACCGCGGCGGCGGACACGTTGACCATCGATTTGTCCGACGGCGTCAGGTAGGTCTGCATCTTCCGGTAGTTGTAGTCGGAGAAGACCTGGCCGCCGCAGTAGCTCATGAGGTCGTGGCGATCGGTCGGGCGCGGGTCGTAGAAGGTGTTGCTGTCCGCTAGGTACGGCCAGATGTAGCGGCCGGCCTCGCCGAGGGTGGCATTCGGGTACGGGTAGTCCAGGTCGGGAACGGCGACGTCGCCGCAGGCCGCGTGCTGCAGCGAGAAGTTGTGGCCCATCTCGTGCGCCACGATATCGCGCACGGCGGTCGGCTGCTCGGGCATGTCGGTGCCGACGCCCACGTTGCCGCTCGGGTACGCGAGGCCGACGAGGCCCCAGGTGCGCTTCGGGATGAAGCCGTAGTAATGATCGTGCGTGGCAGCGCCTTCCAGCAGGTGCAGGTCGGCCAGTTCGCCGAGGATCTTGCTGTACGCCGTGCGCCAGTCGGTCTCGGTGGTGGGCAGCGTGGTCACGCGGCTCGACACGTAGGTCGGGTGCGACTGCACGCTGACCGACGAGACCGGGAACARCGCCTGCAGGTGRGCKGCCTGGCTSRCCGGCAGCTTGCCGGCGGTGCCSGCGATCTGGACCGAGATCGGCACGAACTTCATCGGCGTGCCGCCGCCGACGCGCGGCGTGATGGTCTTGCCTGCAGCGCTGCCGATCAGCGCGGTGAACTTCACGCCCGTCTTGACCAGATCGGCCGGCACGGTGGCGGTGTACGAATCGGTGAAGCTGGGCACGGCCGACACGGCGGCCGGCAGCGCGCCGGTGGGGGCCGTCAGCAGGAGGTCGCGCATGGCGCCGTCGGCGCTGGTCACGCGCAGCGTGCCGCTCGGCTTGGTGCTGGTCGTCTTGCCGATGCTCGTGACGTTGACCTTCACCAGCGCGGCCTTGCCGGACACCAGCACCAGCGCGCTGTCGTCGCTGTTGAACAGCAGCGATTGCGCGACCTGGATGCTCGACACCGGCGGCGACGGGGTGGTACCCGGATTGATCGGCGGCGTGGACGTGGCCGGCGCGGTGATCTTCATCGACGACGCGATGTCGTTGAAGCCCTCGGCCATCAGGTCGGAGGTGTCTGCCGAGAGCTTCAGCGAGCGTCCCAGGTAGTTGACGTGTTCGAACAATTCCACCGTGTAGCCGCTGGCGACCTTGATCGACGAGATCCGGTCATTCCATCCGCTGGAGATCAGATTCGCCACGTTGGCGTTGGTGCAGGACGTCTCGCCTTGGTAGTTGATGTGCCGATAGAAACAGACCGGAGCGGACGTGATGGTGTCCGTGGTCACTGCGGCGGCGTTGAGCTCCGGGTCGGAGGCGTCCGGTGTCGATTCCTGCTGGCTCCCGCCGCATGAGGCCAGAAGGATTGCCAGGGGGAGCATCGACAGGAAGGATGGCTTGCCGTGCTTCCATGGTTCAGATGCGGGGCGCGTTGCTACTCTCATGACAGCTCCTGGAGAGAGATTGAAAATTCGCCGTGGCCGTGGGCGCCAGCCGGCGAGTTCCCTCAGTGGCCGATGTGGAGTCGCGGTTCCCCCTCTGTCGTCATGTCGGGCGCTGTGAACACGCGAACGAATAGGCGGTGGAGGGTCTGCATGGATGGCATGACCAACGCAACAAGGGCGCCTGAGCGCCCTTGTTGCAGGCCCGCCTCACGGCGGGTTCGGTTCCAGCCTCAGCGAGCGTGCGAGACGCGCACCGCGTTCAGGCCGTCCGACAGTGCCAGCTCGAAGCTGCCGCCGGTCGGCAGATCGGCGCTCGGCAGCGTGACGCTGCCACCGCGCAGGTCCTGCGCCAGGTTGCGGCGCTGCTCGGTGCCGACCCAGGTCACGGTCAGGTACGGGTGGCGCGCTGCATCCCACGTGAGCTTCAGCGCACCGCCGCTCTCCTGCACCTGAACCTGCGGCGTCGCGGCCTGCGCACGCTCGGTGGTGCTGGCGGCCTTGGCCTGCGAGTTCAGCAGCGTCTTCGCACCTTGCAGCACAGTGATGCTCTGGATCGCGCCCGGGTTCGGGATCGTGAAGCCGAAGTGCTGCAGCGTGCTGTCATGGTCCAGCGTACGCGGCGCAAACGGGATGTCCGTGGTGCCGCTGGCCGACACGATGCGCAGCGTGTACTGGCCGGCCTCGGGGGCTTCCGCACGACCCACCAGCGACTTCACCGGGTTCAGCTCGGCCGTGCCGGTCGCACCGATCTCGCCGCTGATCAGCAGCAGGTCTTGCGTGGCCGAGGTCACTGCGGCAGCCGCCTCGTTGACCATCGACTTGTCCGCCGGGGTCAGGTAGGTCTGCATCTTCCGGTAGTTGTAGTCGGAGAAGACCTGGCCGCCGCAGTAGCTCATGATGTCGTGGCGATCGGTCGGGCGCGGGTCGTAGAAGGTGTTGCTGTCCGCGAGGTACGGCCAGACGTAGCGGCCGGCCTTGCCGAGGTTGGCATCCGGGTACGGGTAGGCCGGGTCCGGGCTGCCGGCGCCGCCGCAGGCCGCGTGGGGCAGCGAGAAGTTGTGGCCCATTTCGTGGGCCACCACGTCGCGCACGGTGGTCGGCTGGTCGGGCATGTCGAAGCCGACGCCGGAGTGGCTGCTCAGGTAGGCCAGGCCAGCGAGGCCCCAGGTGCGCTTCGGGATGAAGCCGAAGTAGTGGTCGTGCTTCGCCGCGCCTTCCAGCGAATGCAGATCGGCCAGTTCGCCGAGGATCTTGCCGAACGCATCGCTCCAGCCGGCATCGGTGGTCGGCAGCGTGGTCACGCGGCTCGACACGTAGGTCGGGTGCGACTGCACGGTGACCGACG